>SKJM01000789.1 GCA_007122045.1 Planctomycetales bacterium
ACGGGCACCGCGGCACCCTCAACCTCCGGTTCCTCGCCCGAAAGTTCTGCCACCTCCCGCCGAAGGATTTGGAACGAAATCCCATTGAGTGCATAACCCACGGCCGGCTCCCCCGCGACGGGCCGGGGCGACGGCCTGCACCAGGACGTATCTCCCGGCAAGGCGCAAACCTTCGCTAATCGGGCTTGGCAGATGATTACTACCTTACAGATGCAACTTCAATAGAAAAGGCCACTTGCCGCAAAACGCCGCAAGTGACCCTAGTGGAGGATAGGGGGCTCGAACCCCTGACCTTCTGAATGCCATTCAGACGCTCTCCCAACTGAGCTAATCCCCCGTGGGAAGGGCTGCGAGGGGGTGAAACCGCCTCTCCGCAAGCCATCTTCTTACAAGATACCAGAATCGACCGGTACACGTCAACCAGGGCAATTGCGGTTTACACGCAGATGCGAAATCGAGTATCCTATCGGGCACGAAATACCTTGGATAGGTAGAATTATTTACCCGAAGGAGTTATTTCCTGATGTGGAACGGTCTTGCTCGATGCCTCTTGGCCGCCGCTGTTTGTGTGGCATGGGCGGGGGAAGCCGGGGCGGTAATGCCCGATGCCGCTGGCTTCCGCGTCGATAATGCCGTCTATGCCGGCAAGGACAGAGAGCCTACGGTGCGTACGACGACGATCTTCCTCAACGGTGCCGTCTACGATTTCATGGAGCACCCGCAGGAGGCGATTGTCCTGGACGCGGAACGGGGCCGATTCACCCTGCTGAACATGACTCGTCGCGTCCGGGCCGAACTGTCGGTCGAGGAAGTACGCGAGTTGAGCCGGGGGCTGCGCCAACGCGTTGCGACGCACGAGAGTCCTTTCGCACGGTTCATGGCTAACCCGGAGTTCGACGAACGGTTCGATTTGGCAACCGGAGCCCTGACCCTCGACAGCCCGTGGGTCACCTACCGGGTCGAAATGGCGAGTCCGGACGATCCGGCTATTGCCGAAAGCTACCGGCAATTCGCCGACCTGTACAGCCAAGTGAACACGATGCTCAGCCCATCGCAGTCCCTCCCGTTTGCCCGGATGGAATTGAATGCGGCACTGGCCGAGCGCGGCGCCATTCCCGTGGCGATCCACCTGACAATCCGCCCGCGGCGCGGTTTTCCGGGCTCGCGAGTGACCCTGCGCAGCGAGCACGCGTTGGTTCGGAGTGTGGGCCAGCCCGACCTCGACCGCGTGGCGCAAAGCCGCGAGTTCATGAACATCTTCAAGTTGGTGAGCTTTGAGGAGTACCGTCGCGAGGAATCGCGCTAGCGGCAGCCTGCGGCGCGGCGCGACCTTCGGCTCTTTGGCACTCCCTTCCGCAGTCCGACTAACGGGTGGCCTAGTCCAGCGAGCACGGGTGGCTTTCGAGTTGGGGGCTAGGGAATTGCCGTCTGCTTGCCCGCCTGCCGCACGGTTTTCGGTGCGGTCAGCGGCCGATGCGCCCCTCCTTTGGGTGGACACACCGGCTCTTTGGAGGTCTTTCCGGTCGAAATTTCGGCGATGCGCGCCCGACGCTTGCAATCACCTGCGGCTCTGCTTACAATGGAAAGTATGTCGATTGGTTCGGCAAGTTTCATCCTCTTGCGTTTCGACCTTGGGTGCAGGGGGCGAGGTGAACGTGTTCGGGGCATGATGTGGCGAGGCGAGTTTCGGGCGCCGGCGCCTCCACACCGACGACGCCGGCATCCCCGCAGCGCTTATTCCACGAGCCGTATACGGGGCTCGCTGATCATCACGCAACTCACCACGAGGCGATTCGGAAGGTAGGTGCGGTCTTGTCTTTCCGGCGAGGACGCCGGATCGAGCCGGGCCGGTGGCTTGTAATATCGAGTACGAGGGGACGGAGCCACGGTGAGCGGTGCGTTGGGCTACAGGGCGGCGGCCCCGATGAAGCGTGGTGCTCGCAGGGTATCAGCAACAGCGTCGATTCGCTCCATGCTTGAAGAGGTCCCATCAATGGGAATCAGGAATCGAAACAGGCGAGCCATGCTGACGCGCTCGCGTCGAAATGTCGAGGCCGATCCGGCGGTGGCGGCGACCTTCGACGTGCCCCCTTCGCCGTTCTTCGAGCGCAAACCGGCCATCGAACGGATCTTGGCAACACTGCTGTTGCTGCCCGGCATCCCGCTGATGGGGCTATTGATCCTGGTAGTCCGGCTCACCTCGCGAGGTCCGGCTATTTTCCGGCAAGCGCGGGTGGGCAAAGATGGGCGGGTGTTCACCATGTTGAAGATCCGCACCATGCGCCACGACGCGGAGGATGGACTCGGGCCGACCTGGTCGACGGTGAACGATTCACGCTCGACCGCCGTCGGCCGCTGGATTCGGCGCCTGCATCTGGACGAACTGCCGCAGTTGTTCAACGTGCTCCGGGGCGAGATGTCGCTGGTGGGGCCGCGCCCCGAACGCCCCGAATTCGTGTGCGTGCTCGAAGAAGCCCTGCCCGGCTACCGCAACCGCGTTTCGGTCCGGCCGGGGGTTACCGGTCTGGCGCAGTTGCACCTGCCGCCCGATACCGACCTCTGCTCCGCTTGCCGCAAACTGACGCTCGACCTCGAGTACATTCGCTCGGCAACCCTGGGCACCGACCTGCGCCTGCTGGCGTGCACGGTCCTGCGGTTGCCGAAGTTGCCGCTTTGGCTGGCGCTGCGGCTTTGCGGGCTCAGTCCGGAATCTTCCGGGCCCGAATGCTCCCATTGTCAGGTAAACCACTGCAACGGGTACAGCAAGCACCAGAACATGACCGTGGTCGCGCTTCGGCACAAGGTCGAGCGTTCGCTCAGCGGAAGCAACGGAAAGTCCCCGCCTGCGCCCGGCAGCCAGAGTCGCCCGGACACCACGGTGGTCAAGCCAAGATAATGATTGTCAACGCCTTGACCGTCGACGTGGAAGATTACTACCACGTATCGGCCTTCGAAGGGACGGTCCAGCGCGACCAGTGGGATGAGCACGCCAGCCGCGTGGTGGGCAATACCAGGCGGCTGCTCGATTTGCTGGCCCGGCATGGGGTTCGGGCGACGTTCTTCGTGCTCGGCTGGGTGGCCGATCGGCACCCGCAACTTGTGCGCGACATCCACGCCGCCGGGCACGAAATCGGTTCGCACGGCTACTGGCACCGCCTCATCTACCGGCAGTCGGCCGACGAGTTCCGTTGCGACCTGCGCCAGGCGCGCCGCGCATTGGAGGATGCAGCGGGCGCGGCGGTGACGGCGTACCGGGCGCCGAGTTTTTCGATTACCCGCCACTCGCAGTGGGCGCTCGAGGTGCTCGTCGAGGAGGGTTTCCGGGTCGATTCGAGCGTGTTCCCCATCTATCACGACCGCTACGGCCTTCCCGGCGCGGAGCGGCGCATCCACCCGATCATCACCCCCGCCGGCACGCTATGGGAGTTCCCACCTTCGGTGGTGAAGTGGGCGGGCTGCACGCTGCCGATCGGCGGCGGCGGCTACCTGCGGCTGTACCCTCTCTGGCTGACGCGCCGCGGGCTGGCGGGCATTAATCGGCGGGAAGGGAGCCCGTTTCTGGTGTACGTTCACCCCTGGGAATTGGACCCAGGGCAGCCCCGATTGGGGGGTTGCTCGCTCCTTTCCCGGTTCCGGCATTATGTGAACCTTGGCGGTACGCAGCGCAAGCTGGATGCCCTGCTGTCGTGCTTCCGCTTTGAGCCGATCAGCCAGGTCGTCCGGAATCGGCAGGATGCGGCCGTGCCCGAGAAGACGGTCTCACCGTAAGGTGCGCCGTTTGCCCTGGTACACCCACGGGTGGGACGCTAGAATGAAGCCTGGGTGGATACCGATATGTCGTATCAATCGATCAAACGCGTGCTCGGCGAGTCGAGCCTCGAGCGGAAGTGCCTTTTTCTGTTCGGGGTGGCGCACTTGCTGCTTATTGCGGCCAGCTTTTGGTCGGTGGCGGCCCGCACCGAGGACGTTATGTTTCGGCAGAACCGCACCACCGGCCGCCTTCTGGTCGACCAGATCATGTTGTTCGAGCATTGGGAAAGCTTTGAAACCGACCCGCAGTTCAGGCCCCTGGTGCAGAACTTGGCGGCCACCCTGCGCAAGCAGGAGTACCAGTCGCGATTCATCCGGCCTTATTCTCGCAGCCAGCACCCGAAGGCGCCGTTGGAGGAAGCGTTGCTCGAGCGGTTCATGCCAATGGCGGACGCCCCCGACCGCGACGAACCGCAAGAATCGGCGTTTTATGAGCGGTTGGTCGCCGGGGGCAGCCAATATGAGTACTACCAGCCGGTGTACGCCGAGGAGTCCTGTGCGCAGTGCCACAACGTCTGGTCGGGTGGGTTCGATCCGCCCGGAAGTTCCACAGCCTGGGGCGGCGACTTGCCGGCCGTCGCCCTGGCCGAAGGCGACCTCATGGCCATCGTCCAGGTTACCATTCCCAACGAGCCGATGCAGGCCGTGCTGAACTGGAACCGGGCCATTCTCATCGCGACGGCCATCATCACCGCTTTCCTGGCCGTGCTGGCCTCCTACTTGATTATCCGGTACGTCATCGTCAAGCCGCTCCGCCACCTGCGCGACGTCAGCGACGCGGTCAGCCACGGGAACATCAGCCTCCGGGCCGACATCCACACGGGCGACGAGTTCGAATCGCTGGCCATCGCCTTCAACCGCATGTTGCGGCACCTGGTGGCCATCCAGGAGGAGCTGCGCGACGTGAACGCCGACCTCGACGGCAAGGTCGACGAGCTGGCGCAGATGAACATGCGCCTCTACGAGTTGAACACCATCAAGAGCGACTTCCTGGCCACCATGAGCCACGAGCTGCGCACGCCGCTGAACAGCATTCTGGGGTTCAGCGACGTGCTCGGCTCGATCGAGTCGCTCAACGAGAAGCAGAAGAAGTACGTGGCGAATATTCGGCAGTCGGGCAAGATGCTGCTGGAGATGATCAACGACATCCTCGACCTGGCCAAGATCGAGGCCGGCCGGATGAACTTCCGGGTGAGCGATTTCCGCATCGAGCAGGTGGTCGGCGCCCAGTGCGACATGGCCCGCCCCCTGGCCGAACGCAAGAACATCGACCTGCTGACCGACTTCGAGCCCGAACTGCCCGTCATGCATCAGGACCAGGCCCGGGTGCAGCAAATCCTCGGCAACCTGCTTTCGAACGCCGTGAAGTTCACGCCGGAGGGGGGGCGCATCGACGTCCGCGTCCGTAGCGACCGCCGGTACGCCGTGCTGGAGGTGGCCGATACGGGGGTGGGCATCGCCCCGGAGGATCAGCAGACCATCTTCGAGAAGTTCCGCCAGGGCCGGACCGCCATGCCCGACGGCGACGCCATGACCCGCGAATACTCCGGCACCGGTCTGGGTCTGTCGATTGTCAAGGAGTTGTGCAAGCTGCTCGGCGGCGAGGTGTACGTGGAAAGCCAGTTGGGCCGGGGCAGCACGTTCACCGTGCGCATTCCCTGGCGGCTGGAGGAGCCGCACCGGCTCGAAGCCGCCCTGGGGGCCGAGTTCGAGGAGATTACCAAACCCCGGCTGGACTTCATGCGCAGCCGGGTGCAGAACGCCCAAGCCCAAGCGGTCAAATGAGCACGATGCCCACCGGCGCGAACAACACCCACGAGGTCATTCTGTACACCGACGGCGGATGCAGCGGGAACCCCGGCCCCGGCGGCTGGGCGTTCGTCCTGCGCCATCCGGCCAGCGGCAAGGAACTGGAACGGTTCGGCGCCGAGCGCCAAACGACCAACAACCGCATGGAGCTGCTGGCGGCCATCCACGGCCTGGAGTCGCTGAAGCGCCCCACCACGGTCGAGCTGGTTACCGACAGCGAATACGTGGGCCGCGGCATCCGCGACTGGCTGGCGAAATGGAAGGCCCAGGGCTGGCGCCGCCGCGAGGGCGGCCGCCTGGTGCCCATCAAGAACGAGGAACTGTGGCGCCGGCTCGACGCCCAACTCGCCCGCCACCGCGTCAAGTTCACCCACGTCCGCGGCCACACCGGCCACCCGGAAAACGAACGCTGCGACACCCTGGCCGTGGCGGCGTACCAGAAGTATCTGTGATGGCGTACCTATCCGAAAACTGTAAGGAGGCTGAAAGCGATGTTCGTACAGCAGCTCTTCGTCAAGGGCCTGGCCCACAGTTCGTACCTGCTCGGCGGTTCCGGCAAGTGCGCGATCGTTGACCCCCGGCGCGACGTCCAAGTCTACATCGACGCAGCCCGGAACATGAACATGCAGATCACGCACATTCTGGAAACCCATCTTCATGCCGACTTCATCTCCGGCCACCTCGATCTCGCCGAGAAGACCGGGGCGAAGATCTATGCTCCCAAGGCGGGCGGTTGCCGGTTCGACCACGTGGCGGTGGCCGAAGGCGACAGCTTCGAAATCGAGGACTTGTCCATTGACGTGTTCGACACCGGGGGCCACACTCCGGAACACATCACCTACGTGGTAACCGACCGCGCTCGCGGCAAGGAGCCGGTGGCCATCTTCTGCGGCGACACGCTGTTTGTGGGCGACGTGGGCCGCCCCGACCTGTTCCCCGGCAGGGCCCAGGAATTGGC
>SKJM01000106.1 GCA_007122045.1 Planctomycetales bacterium
CCGGTTCCCGACGGCCGGACCGTTACGTGATTCATCCGGTCGCCGAGATAGAAACGGATGCCTTCGTCCGGGAAGCGGAAGTCGTACGTCGGCTCGTACAGCGCGTCGTATTTTCCCGTTCGGTAAATGACCGCGCCGGTGACCGGCTCGCCGGCAATCGTCATGTCGCCGGCCAGCGCGAGTTGGAAGTACCCCAGGGCCCGCCGGAGGATGCGCCCCTTCTTCCGATCGCCCTGGATGCCGGGATACTCGCCGTCCTGCGGGTCCGGCTCGTAAAGGTTGACGAAGAGGCCGACGTCGGGATCGAGGTGGATGTGCCGGTCGATCAGCTCGTAGACGCTGGTGCCGTGCTCCTTCGCCCACGCGGCCACTTCAGCGATGAGCAGTGCGGCGAGGGTGCCGTCCTTGTCGCGCACGTGGCCGCCCGCGCCGAGCGATCGTTCGTCCGGCGGGGGCCCTCCCAGAAGGGAAAACCCGTTGCTTTGTTCCATCGCCCCGACGTTGATCGAGCGGGCGCCGTCGGGCATGTCGTGGTGCTCGCAAATGATCGGGTGGCACAATTCCACCCGCGATGAGGGCCTGCCGTCCACAAGCTCGGGCATCTCCTTGCCGGCCCAGACGTCGCGGACCGCGGCGGCCAGCGAGGCGAAACCGACCCAGGTCTTGATTGCGCCGAGGCCGTATTTTTGCGCCAACTTCACAATGCTGTCCGAGGTGGTGTGCGAGAGAACGATGAACTTCTTGTCGGCGTCGCGGACCTCGCCGTAGCGTTCGATCTCCCGCTCGAGCCGGTACCACAGAAGCAAAGCCCACATGCTGTCGGCCGAGAGCAGCGTCCAGTCCTCGCCGCCGAAGAGGTGCCTTTCGTCCTCCGGCACCTTGACGACGACGCCGCAGCGGTCGGCGTCGGGATCGGTTCCGATCAGGATGTCGATTTCGCCGAAGTCGCCCAGGTCGCCCTGGGCCTTGAACGCCTCCACGGCGGTCCGGGCCGCCCGGGGATCGCCGGGGTCGGGTTGGCGCTCTCGGCCGGGCTCGCTGCAGAACGATGGAAACAGCCCGTTGAGGTCGTTCAACCCGCCATGGGTAATCACCCGCACGTCGGCGAACCCCACTTCCCGCAGCAGCCGCGGCACCGCCCGGGCTCCGACGCCGTGGAATGCGCAAAACGCGATATGGAGCGGATCGACCGCGTCCTGCTGGCGCTGCGCCAGGTCGGGCGTGAGGACGAAGCTCTTCACGTGCTCGCAGTGCGCCCCGTGGGCGTTGACAATCCGGTCCTCGCGGCCGAAATAATCGATGCCCTCGGCGGGTCCGTCGCCGCCCAGAAAGACCAGCTTCTCGGAAGGCGCCTCGGTGAAAGGCGTCAGGGCGATGTCGCTCGTCTTGGCCTTCGCGATGTACTTCTCGTACATCTCGTCCCGCTGTTCCGGATCGAACTGCGAGCCGTTCGCGCACGACAGCTTGTAGCCGTTGTACCGGTAGTCGTTATGGCTGGCGGATATCAGGATGCCGATATCGGCCTTCAGGTAGGGAATGGCGAAGGTCATTTCCGGATACGGGCAAGGCTCGTCGAAGAAGTACACCGTGTAGCCGTGGTGCAGAAAGAGTTGGGCGACGATCTCCGCGAAGTCATGGCCCCGTACGCGGCTGTCGTAGCCGATCACCACCTTTTCCAGCGGCGGCCGCTGTTCTCGGCCGTACCGGGCCACCCCGGAGGAAGTTGCCAGCAGGACGATGTCGTTGATGGTGTTCGGGCCCTTCAGGATGCGCGCGCCGATGCCCGTCCGGTACAATTCCTCGATCGATTGCTTGTCGAACGCCATCATGGCGCGGATGCCGCCGGTGCCGAACCGCGCCGATTGCCGGAAGGCATTGACGAGGTCCTCCCAGCGCTGCTGCCGAATCGCGTCGCGCAGCCCGTCCTGCAATTGGGGCGAGAGCTTCCGAATGGCGTCGTCGTGCAGCCATTGGCCGAGCCATGGGACGACGTTCCGGCGCGCCTGGGCGTCGGCTTGTTCGTCAATCTGACCCGCTGCCTGAGCGTCCCGAAGGAACGCGTCAATTCCCTGCTGCGCCGCTTCCAAGTCCGGATCCGAGATCCTCTTTTCCATATGCTTGCCGCCTCCTTTGGTAAGCTTACCCGAGAATATAACGCTATCGGGGGGCCAAATACTGCTCACATGAGCCCACTCGGCACCGGGCCTATAGCGATAATGACCACGTTGGCCCCCATTTTCGCGATGGCAGCCCCTTCCGTCAAGTAGCCACGGGAGTGAGACATCCCGCCTCGGGGCGCCGGACACCCCCGCGGGATACAGTCAGATATCCCCTCCAGACGGGTATCCGGTGGGGTGCGGCAAACCCTGGCGGCACTGCGGACAAGACTCGCCGGCGTGCGTCGCGGTCTGGTTGAGGATGTCGGCCAGTTCCCGCACGGCAATCTGGCGCGAGCGGGCGGGTGCATCGGCCGCGTCGGCCGGTATCCCATGCCGTTGGAGCAGCAGGTCGAACTGCTGATCGAACTCGGCCATCTGCCGGGTGACCGTGGGGGCGTGCGTACAGAAGACGGTTTGCCGAAAGCCGTGGGCGAGTTGGATCTCGACCGACGTGGCCGAAAACCAGTCGCCCACCAAGGTCAGGGATTCGCGAGGATTCGCTTCGTGGATGACGACGGCCGAGACGTGCGGGTGGTCGGGTTCTTCCAGAAACGCGATGAGTTGCTCCAAGCGGATCTCTTTGCTGTGAGGGCCGTAGTGCGAATAGTCGCCGCCGGGGTTGATGATCAGCTTGGTTCCGCGCTGCGCGGCGTGGTCGGTCAGGAACTTGCGTTCGTTGCAGATCGCGCGGCGGTAGTCGTAGTCTTTGGGACGCGACTCATAGCGAACGTGGAAATAGGTGTCGTTCGGCCCGACAAGGGGCGTCTGGAAGGAGGTCAAGCCCGACTTCTGCCGCACCATGCCCGACTGGCCCAGCCTTGTCATTTCCTGCGCATACTCGCCGAGCAATCGGACTCGATCGGCGTTGTTCTGCACGTGCCGCCAGGAAGGAATGCCCATTTCCGCACCGGCGACGGCGCCCACCTGATCCCGGATAACCTCCGCCAATCGGACGGCTTGGAGAGCATCGGGGTTGATCCAGCGTTTCAAATACGTGTCATAGGCAACGCAGCGCTGTGCCCGCCGGACGGCGGTGGTCAAGAGGGGGAAGATGCTATGAAAGCAAGGCGCCGTCTGCTTGTCGAGTCGGATCGCCTGATCGAACTCGATCAGCCCCTTCGGGAGAACGCCGGCGGTCAGGGGCAGCACCGGCACTTTCAACGCGCGCGCGTAACCGATCTCCTGCTGGACCCAGCCGCGCGCATTCGACGACGGCGTGAGGAACACGAGACACAGATGCGACAAGGAGATGAAGCGCTGGATCTGATCGGTGAATCCGTCGCCCGGCCGAATGTTTTCCGTCCACAGGACGTCGAGGCCCTCCCGTTGCAGGTAGGCGACGATTTCCCGGACGTGGGCATGGTCGCGGTGTGAATAACTGACGAAGACACGGTAGCGAGGCGCCGGTACCATCGCGTCGGTCTTGCCCATGGTGGATGCTCTCCAGTCGAGGGATCCTTGATCCGCATACCCCGCCATTCTTGCCGGAGTCGAAGCCCGTGTCAAGGCCCTGGTCCGAGATTCGTAACCGTTCGCGGACCGAAGGGGACGGTCCCGCCTGAACGGGTATCGAGATGCTTCCCCCGGCGCCATCGAATTCTGGGCGACCGCCGGGTTGTGCCGCGGGGCCGGCCCGGGTATAATCGGGGTATCCTTCCGGGCAATGCCTGCCAACTTCCCCCCTCAATACGAAAGGGCAAACCGATGTCGAGAATCCGCCGCCGCACGTTTCTCAAAAGCGCGTTGGGCACCGCCGCCACCGCCGCCACCCTCACCATTTCCAGCAGTAAAGCCCACGCCCGATTGCTGGGCGCCAACGAGCGGCTCCGCATCGCCGTGTGCGGGGTGCGGGGCCAAGGACGAGCCCACCTTCGGAGCTACCAGAACATGAATAATGTCGACGTCACCTGGATCGTCGACCCCGACCGCCGCCTGCTCAGGGGTGCCCCGAACACCACCACCGACGTCCGGGAGGCGCTCGACGACCCGAACCTCGACGCCATTTCGGTGGCTACCCCTAATCATTGGCACTCGCTGATGGTCATTTGGGCGGCTGAGGCGGGCAAGCACTGCTACGTCGAGAAGCCCGCCAGCCACGACGTCTACGAAGGCCGCGTCGCCCTCGCCGCCGCCAAGAAGTACGGCGTGGTCGTCCAGCACGGCACGCAGCAGCGCTCCAGCCAGGGCCGGGCCGACATGATCAAGGCCATCCAGTCGGGCAAGTACGGCCGGCTGGCCGTCGCGCACGGCTTCTGCTGCAAGCCCCGCAACGGCATCGGACACGAACCCCACACCGATCCCCCCGACTGGCTCGATTGGAACCTCTGGCGCGGCCCGGCCGTGATCGACCAATATCACGGCAACTTTGTGCATTATGACTGGCACTGGTTCTGGCCCACCGGCAACGGCGACCTGAACAACCAGGGCACGCACGAACTCGACGTGGCGTTCTGGTCGCTCGACCCCGGCCTGACCGCGCCCGTGCGGGCCATGGCGCTCGGCGGGCGGTTCGCCTGGGACGACCAGGGCGAAACGCCCAACACCATGTTCGCCCTTGCCGAGTACCCCAACGGCCAGAAGGTGTTCTTCAACGTCCGCAACGTCAACTACGACGGCTATCCGCGCGAGGTGAAGAACGACTTCTACTTCGAGGACGGCGGCAAGGTCCTCGGCAACACCTACATCTCGCCCAGCGGCGAGCGGGAGCCGGTCCGGGGCGAGCGGGCCGAAATCACCCCCGGCGGGCAGTTCGGAAGCTTCGTCCACGCCTGCCTGGCCGGCAAGCCCGAAATGGCCAACGCCGACATGGAAGTGGCTCACTACTCCTGCCTGCTCGGCCACGTGATGAACAACTCGTACCGCATTGGCAAGAAGGTGCCGTTCAACAAGAAGGCGGGCCGCTTTGGCGACGACAAGCTGGCCTACGAGGAGTTCATGAAGGTCCACGAAATCATGCGCGACGGCGTGGGCGTGCCCGAGGATGAAGCCGAGTACGTGGTCGGGCCGTGGCTCACCTTTGATCCGGCCGCCGAGCGGTTCACGGGCGAGCATGCCGCCGAGGCGAACAAGCTGCTGCGCGACCCGCGCAACGAGGAGTTCGACATCCCGGCTCCCGATAAAGTGTAGGCCGCAGGGGCCGGCAACGAAGCCCACCGGCCGCACCGGGAAACGGTTGGAGTTCGCGCTTGAGCGTGCTGGCGAGACCCATGGTTTCTTCGTGCGCTTGCGCGCGGTGGGGCGATTGTGGTTGCTTCGCGCGTGAGCGTGCTGGGAGCGAGTATAGTTGCTTCGCGCGCTAAAGCGTGAACTCCAACGGGCCGGTCGCCGTTTCGACTGCCGTTGTGTGTCCCGCTGCGCTCGGGTATATTGGGAGATAGTGGTGTGTGCCGCGCTGCCCAGCGGTGGGCGGCATCGCATCGTTCCCGCCCCAACCTGCCCACCTTTCCACAAGGAGACGCCGATGCATAGCCCCTCCCGTTTGGCACGTGCGCTTCAGATCGTTCTGTCAGGATTCGTACTTACCGGCTACGGCGCCGGTTCTTTGGTCGAGGCCGGCGACCGCGACGCAAAGCGTGCCACGTGGCCGGAGACGATGTCCGCCTCGCGGGCCGAGTTGCTCGATCGGCAGGTCGACGGCGACGTGGAACTGGGCCCCTGGTACGCCACCGGCCAACTGAAGGCCCAGGGGTTCGACGATCCCCTGTTCCCCGAAGAGGGCGTCGACCTGGAGGCCAACGACGAGGAAGGCAATCCGCTGTGGCAGCGCCGGCCCGAGTTCGTCGACGGGCAGGTCCACATGCTGCCCAACACGCCGAACGATTTCGCCACCTATCTGTTCCGCACGGTGCGCGCCCCGGCGGCCGTGGAGCTTGCGGCCGGACTGGGCAGCGACGACGGCCTGATCGTGTGGCTCAACGGCGAGGAGGTCCTTTCGCGCGACGTCGCCCGCGGCCCGGCCCCGAACCAGGACCATGCCGCGCTCCCGCTGCAGCCGGGCGAGAATACGCTGCTGCTGAAAATTCACAACCGGGGCGGCGGGCACGGCTTCTACTTCTCCGTCGACGGCGTCGACCCCGTCGCAGCATGCTGGAGCCGGTTCGAGGACGACTTCCCGCTCCAGAGCAACTGGCTCAAGGAGCACCTGCCGCGCGGTGCCCACCTGCTGTGGTTCGCCGAGCGCGACGACGCGGAAGTCGAGCGGCAGATGATCGAAAGCGCCCTGAGGCGTTGCGGCGCCGGCGGCGAGGCGCTGCACGCTGAGTTCGAGCAGCTCGCCCGCACCGACGCACCACCCGGCGACGCCCGCTGGCTCGCCCTGTTCGAGAAGGTTTGCCGTTTCCGCCATCGTCCGGAGGAACTCCGCCGGGTGAACCTGCCCGCGCTGCGGCTGGC
>SKJM01000299.1 GCA_007122045.1 Planctomycetales bacterium
AAATGGACCTGTCCCCTTACCGGCCGAAGGGGACAGTCCCATTTTCGCGGCGAAATAGCCTTATCCACGAGGAATACCTTCTCCGCCGCGAAAATTGGGACAGTCCCCCGTGAACGGTTACGGAAATTTGGTTCCCATGGAACTCAAGGGTACTCCGGGGAGATTGGCGGGTCAAGGGGATGCCGACGGGGAGAAGGCGCGGTGGAGCTGTCGGCTGAGTGCGACGGCTTGACGCGGCTTTGGTTGACAACACCCGGCGGGCGTGCTAAAGTTGCCCCGGTTCGCGGATGTTCGTCAAGCCTTTTGCCAGTAGGCCGCGGCGATTCGGCCGAGAGAAGGAGAGACCCCATGAAACAGTACATTCCGGCGACCCTGACGCTCTTCTCGGTGGTTCTTGCCGCGGCCGTTTTCGGCCCCGTGCGGGCCGCCGAGACGGACGCCGTTCGTGTGGGCGTGATCGGGCTCGACACGTCGCACGCGCCGGCTTTCACCCGCCTGTTGAACGAGGCGGCCGACGAGGACCCCCTGGCCGGCTTCCGCGTGGTGGCGGCGAACGTCCGGGGCAGCTACGACCTGGAGGTGAGCGTGGTGCGCCAACCGGGCATCACGCAGCAGATGGTCGATCTGGGGGTGCCCATCACCGAGTCGATCGGCGAACTGCTGGAAAAGGTCGACGCCGTGCTCCTGACCACCAACGACGGCCATCCGCGCCTGCGGCAGACCTTGCAGGTGCTTCGGGCGGGCAAGCCGGTCTTTGCCGACAAGCCGGCGTCGGCCTCGCTGGCCGACCTGATCGCCATCTACGACGCCGCAGAGCAGCACGGCGTGCCCCTGTTTACCAGCTCGTCGCTGCGCTACATCGAGCACGCCGCCGAACACGCGGCAGGCGAACACGGCCGCGTGTTGGGGGTCGATACCTACGGCCCGGCGTCGATGGAACCCTCGCACCCCGATCTCTACTGGTACCTCATCCACGCGGTCGAGCCACTGGTGGCGATCATGGGCCCGGACATCGAAACGGTCAGCCGCACGCACACCGACGGCCAGGACGTGGTGGTGGCCAAATGGAAGGACGGGCGGATCGGCACCGTGCGCGGCATGCGCGACCGGAATCCGGGGTTCGGCGGCACGGTGTTCACGACCGAGGGGACCTTTCAGCTCGGGCGCAGCCGCGGCTACCGGCCGCTGATGGTCGACATCGCGCACATGTTCCGCACCGGCGAAGTTCCGGTTCCGGCCGAGCAGAGCATTGCCATCTACGCCTTGATGGACGCGGCCGACGCGAGCAAGCGGCGGGGCGGCGCGCCGGTCAACGTGCCCGAGCTGATCGCCAGGGCCCGCCAGGAAGCGGTGGAGCGGCTCCGGGAAGCCGCCGCCGCGCTGGACGCCCGGCAGTAGGGTAAACAAAAAAACAAGGGCGAAACCGCAAGCGTTGCCGCTGGCGGTTTCGCGAAGTACAGGAGAACGCCCATGGTCGCCGGCTACCATCTCATCTGGACGGCCTACGGCTGGTGGCTCCCGAATGACCCCCGCGGCAGCACCTCGCGCGAGATCCGCTGCGCGGCCGTCGCGGGGCTGGGCGAACTTCACTATGGGCGGAGGCGGGTGCAGCCGGCCGGACGCGTCCTGCGCGAGTTCCACGAGGCGGCCAGATCGGTCCTCAAGCACGCGCTGCTCGCCCTATCCGACGCGGAAACGCACGCCGTGGCCGACGCCTTCGCCGCCGTGATCCGGCAGCGCAGCTACACCTGCTACGCTTGCGCGATCATGCCCGATCACGTCCACGTGCTGATCCGCAAGCACCGCGATCAGGCCGAGACAATGATTGGCCACTTGCAGGACGCCAGCCGCACCGAAGTGCGGCAGGCGGGGCTCCGGGAGCCGGATCATCCGGTGTGGGGCGGGCCCGGCTGGAAGGTGTACCTGGAATCTCAATCGGACATCCGCCGCACGGTCGATTACATCCAGAGGAACCCCACCAAGGCGGGGATGCCGGCACAGGCGTGGCCGTTCGTCGCCCCATACACCGGCTGGCTGCCCGGCCAAGTGCGGGTCGTCCGCAAACTTTGACTGAGCCCCTTCTCGAGGAGGCTTTCCAAGCCCCCCACTGCACCTTTCTCGGCTCCATGATGCTCTCCCATGGGGGATCGGTTACAATGGAGAGATGTGGAGGGCAATAACGTAAGCTTCTCTATGCGAACAGTGGCACGGGCTAGCCCTGGTCTTTTGAATACGGAACTGAAGTGAAGTTATGGCTACATGTTTTTGCCGCGTCGACCTTTCCCCCCAGGCGCGCGATTTTCGGCCCGTGGCGATTGAGCCGGGCGTTCCGCTGCTGGACCGTTCGGGTTCCAATGACCGGATTGTTTTCCGCTGGTTGGGGGGAATGGCAGCCGAGCCGGTATGGGAAGGAGAGACCTTCCGTTTCTTCGCCCGTGACGACCACGAGGGACGCTTGGCCGAAGTGACCGTGCAGCCGGCCACCGCGACCGAGTTGCAGGGCCCTCTGAAGGACGAACTGGACCGGCTCCGGCAGCGATTGGCCGAGGCCAAGCCCGAAACCAGCACCGAACGGGCCCTGCATACCACCCTTCTGCGGTCGTTCCAGGAACTGGTCGATACGCCCGACCGGACCGACCTGGATGCGTTCTTTTTCAAGTACCGCGATGGGGGGGACAATTTGCGGCTAGTCTGGTGCTGGGGCTACCGCCGGCTCGATCAGGAACCGGCGCCGGCGGTCGTATGCACCACCCCGGAGTGTAAGCTTCTTTATGTCCGCCGCGCGGGCAGCCCGAAGTGCCCGGCGTGCGAAAAGGCCCTGGTCGTCGGCTCGCGAAGGCGCCGCCGCAAGAGCCGTGTCTTGCTGCCGTTGCTTCTGTTGCTCCTGGCGGCCGCGCTGCTGGCCCATTGGTGGACGAACCCGCCTGGGCTGGTGGCTGCGCCCGGCTACATCGAAGGGCCGACCGGCAGCCGAGTCGAATTGAAGATCGAGCAGAGGGGGTTCATCCCCTTCTGGACGACCGATGTCACGCATCAGGCCGTCGGCGTCGTCCTCGATCCGGCCGTGGCCAGCTACGACCAAATGGGGGCCGCGGCCGACCTGATAGGACAAGGGGAAACCGTGCTGCGCATCCACTTGGGCGATGCCCGGCCCGCAAACGTCACCCTCGTGGTCGGCCCGCCCCAAGTACCCCAGCGGCTGCGCATCGAACCCGCCGAGGTGGAACTGGGCGTCGGCACCACCGCCCGGCTCCGACTGTTCGGGCAGATGGAGGACGGTTCCGAGGTGGAATTGACCCGCGCCGCGGAATGGCCGCCGCAGTTACCCGACGATAACGTGGTGTTCTCCTGGTACGGGTTCCTCGAAGGGGTCGGCGAGGGCACCTCGCAGGTGACCGCGCGCTACCGCGCCACGCCCGACGACGAACCCATCGAGGCCGTGTGCGAGGTGCGCGTCCGGTCGCTCGATTTCACGGCCCTGGAGGCCGAGGTTGCCCCGGCGCCGGTGGGTCTTGCGCGGGCAAGCCGCCTGCGGATCGACGGCGTGACGGAGACGGGCGAAAGGTACTCGGTGCTGGGCTCCTCGCGGCTGAGGACGGAAATCACGCCGTCCTACCTCGCCTCGGTCGACGGACCCAGGCTGCGCGGCGAAACGGTCGGCCGCGGCGAGCTGGCCGCCACCTTCGACGCGCTCACCGCCGGTGCCTCGCTGGAGGTGGTGGAAGGGCCCGGCGTCGAAGGGCTGACCGTCACGCCCGAAAAGCTCGACATGGTCGTGGGCCAAATCGCCGATCTCGGCATCGCGTCGCCCAGCCAGGCCCCCATTATCGTCACGAGCGGCGACTCCACGCTGGTCGAAGTCACTCCCGAAAACCGGCTCATCGCCCGCGGCGTGGGCGAAACCGAACTGGTCGTCAGCCAGGGCGGCGCGCGGCAGACCGTTCCGGTGGCCGTGGCCGAGGGCGAGGTGCTTTCCCTCGCCATGAGCCCGCCGCTGCTGGTCGTGCCCATCGACCATGAGGACCCGTGCCGGGTGATGGCGCACGTGCGGGTGGGCGAGCGTGAGCGGCGCGTCGAGGTGGCCCCGGACCGGCTCGAGGCCGTTGCCAGGCCGTCGCCGCGAAATGCCGACTTCCACCAGCCGCGCATGCGCTTCTCGGGCATCGGGCCCACCACGCCCACGACCACCCAACAAGTGGCCATGCGGCTGGGCGAACACGTTGCCGGCGCGCCGGTGCACGTGGTGGTGGCGCCCATGCGGCTGGAGGTGGAACCCCGCGGACCGGTCGAGTTGCCGCACGGGCAGATGGTGCGGCTGGAGCCGTGGGCCCATTACAGCGGCGGGCGAGCGGTGCAGGTAAGGCCCGAACGGGCCCAGTGGCACACCGACCCGAAGGCGCAAGCCAAGCCGGGGGTGGAACTGCGCGGCAACCGGGTGGCCGCATTGAAGCCGGGCGGCGGGCCGCTGCCGGTGTGGGCAAGCTACTTCGGCAATCGCTCCAACCGCGTGGTCTTCGAGTCGGTCGAAGCCGATCCGAACGTCGTCCTCAAGCTGGAAACCGACCGCACGCTGCGGCTGGTAAACGAGACGGGCGAACTCCACCTGGCCGCGACCGGACCAAAGGGCGACGTGGAACTCGTGCCCGAAATGGCCGACTTCACGAGTTCCGCCGTGGAATCGCTCACCGTGGAGAAGACGGCCGACCGGGCCGCCGGGGCGTTCCGAGCGGTTGCCCCGGGCGCCGCCACGGTGACCGCCTCGCACGCGGCGGCCCAAAAGCCCACCTCGCTCGACATGGAAGTGTACGGAACCGCCGACGCGCGGCTGGTCCTCGAACCGCAGCGGCTCACCCTGAGTGTCGATGAGGTGGCGCCGCTGCGCCTGTTCCTCGAGGTGGACGACGCGGGCAAGACGAAGCGGGCCGAGATGCGCGGACCGGGGATCGGCTATACGGTGGCGCAGCCCGACAGCGTGGCGTGGGCCCCGCCGCAACTGCTGGGGCTCCGTCCCGCGCCGCCGCAGCGGCTTTCGGCCGCCTTCCATCCGTACCTCGATCGGCCGGCGGTGGCCGAAGTCGAGGTCGTGCCGATGAGCGACGCTGCGCTGCGGGTGGTGCCGTCGACCATGTCGCTGGCCCCGGGGCAGGTCCAGCCGCTGCGGGTGGAACAGCAGGTGCCCGGCAGCGACGACTTGTGGAAGGAAGTCTCGCCCGCAGCCGTCGACTGGACCGTTCCCCCGGGCGTGGCCTTCATGCCGGCCCGCGACGGCCTGCGGCCCGGCGTGTCGCTACCCGAGGGGGCCCGCGGCGAGTTCGAGCTGTCGGCGACCGTGGGTGCGGACCGGGCGTTGGCCCTGGTGACGGCCAAGCCGCAAGGGCCCGACCCCGACGCGCCGGGCGCCGAACTGGCCGTGCACCGCGAGGCCCCGGGCAGGTACCTGGCCGAGGGCCGTTCGCAACGGTACACGATCCTGGTACGGCAGGGCGATGCGACGGAACCGGCCGCCGACGTCCGCTGGATGCCCGACTTCGAAAACGATTACGTCCGATGGCGGGCGCCCGTGCTCACGGCCAAGCGGGGCGGGTACGAGCAACGGCTGCGCGCCCGGGTGGGCGACCGCAACGTGCTGCTGCGAACGATCACGTACCGGCCGGGCGCCGAGTACGGCGAGCCGGTCCCCGGCGACGGCGAGCGGCCGGTGGCCGTGCGGATCGTCAGCGATCAGGGCCCCGAGGTCGAGTTCCCCGTGGGCGCGCGGTTCGACGATTTCCGCGTGGAGGCGGAATACGACGACGGGTTCACCCGGATGGTGACGCGCCAGGCCCGCTTCCGCACCGCCGAACCGGCCGACGCGGCGCCGCTCAGTCCCAGCGGCGGCATGCTCGTGGGCGTGCGGCCGGGGCAGACGACCGTCAACGCCACCTTCGAGGGCGTTTCGACCCAGGAGGGGCTTCGCGCCACCGTCACGCCCGACGCCAACCCCGACGCCCTCCGGCTGCGCCCCTCACCGACCACCATCATGCCCGGCGAAACCGTCTCCATGGAGGTCGAGGGGTTGAAGCAGAAACGCTCGATCGGCCTGTTGACCGGACTGAGCGGCTTCAACTGGCAGACGGCCGACCCGAACGTCGCCTCGCTGAGCGGCCCGGCGCTGACCGGCCGGAACCTGGGCAAGACGACGGCCACGGCCCAGTTCAAGGGCATCCGCAGCGAAGAGGCGCCCGTCAGCGTCGTCCGTTCCATCGCCGACGCCCTGGTGGTCGACCCGAAAGTTATCCGGCTGCGCGTGGGTCAGAGCGTGGGTATCGGCACCGACGTGCGGGCCATCCGCGGCGACATCGACTTCAGCCGCCAGTGCCGCGTGACGCCCGCGCTGCCGGGCGTGGTCCGCTACGACTCGGCAACCCATTCGCTCGTCGGCGTTTCACCCGGTATGTCGTCGGTGGCCTTCGCCTACGGCGACCGGTTGGCCAACGTGATGGTCGAGGTGTTCATGGGCGGCCGGCTGGCCGGCGAGATCGTCGTGGAACCCGGCTCCGGCAACCTGGCC
>SKJM01000535.1 GCA_007122045.1 Planctomycetales bacterium
CCGATCGGCTGGAGCTTTACAACCTGGCCGACGACCCCGGCGAGCGGCGGAACGTGGCCGGCGAGCACGCGGACGTGGCGGCCCGGCTCGACGCGCTCATCGACCGCCACCTTGCCGACACGGACGCACTCGTGCCCAGGAAGAACCCCACGTACTGCCCCAGCGCGCTGGGATGGACCGGCAACAAGCACGCGACGCTCGCCCGCGAGGACGGCGTGTTGCAGGTTCAATCCACCGGCGGCGATCCGTGGCTTTCGACGGGCGCCTTCCCGCGGGCTTCCGGCCGCGTTACGGTCGAAATACGGATGCGGTCGGAGGCTGCCGGCGGAGGCGCGGTGTACGTGGCCACGCGGAAGCATCCGAAATTCCACCGCGACAGAATGGCCGCCCTGCCCGTGGAGCACGGCGCCGCGTGGCACACCTACCGTCTCGACTTCACGCTCGACAGCCCCCTGACCGCGCTGCGCATCGACCCGGCCTCGGCCCCCGGCACGGTCGATATCGGCGAAATCCGGCTGATCCATTGGACGCAGCCCGGCGCGGGACGCGTGGTGCGGCATTGGGAGTTTTGAGCAACGGATGGGTGGCACGGACCGGGGCGGTACGCTACGATGGGCTTATCCGCTGCTGGACGGTTGTGTTCCCTGCGGGAATGGCCGCTGTACATAACGGCACGCAACCGGCGCCCGCATCGACCTCGGAAATTGCCTGGTGCATGGGGGTAGAACCGATGAGACCTTGTCCGAATTGCGGGGAACCGATCGACGACGGCTTTGACGGCTGCTGGAACTGCGGCGCGGCTCGGGACGGCAGCATTGCCGACGATGTCGAGGCAGAAACTCCTGATCCGGAAACGTCGGAGCCGGCCGCGGGCGAACAGCCCGAGGACACACCCCGGGGTTCCGCGGTGCCCGGCGACCGGAACCGCGGGCGGATTGTGGAACTGTGCTCGGCCGGCAACGTGTTCGAGGCGCTTGCCCTGCACAACGAGTTGGAGCAGGCAGGCATTCGATCGCGCTTGGCGGGCGAGTTGTTGGCAAACGCGCCCGGCGCGCTGCCCTTGGGCCAGATCACCGCGCCGCGGCTCTGGGTCTGGGAAGAGGACCTTCCCCGCGCGAGGGAAATCGTCGACGCCTGGGTGCGTCGAGCCGGTCGGGAAGGCCGCATTTCCGACGAAGAGGATGAGCCGAGCGAACCGGACGAAGAGCCGGACGAAGGAACCGCGTTCCCGGCATCGGACAGGCCCTCGACCGGGCCCGGCTGCGTTTGGGCGATTGCCGGGCTGGCCTGCATCACGATCGGGACCATTGGGGCCCTTGTGGGACCGTTGCCTTCGGCCTGGGAAGGTGAAAGTGGCCGTGTTGGGGCCACTTCGCGTGGTTGCTGCTTCTATTCCGGCGGTTGTTGGACCGAAGGCCCTGCCGTTGAGCCAACCCAGGCCAGCGGCGTGGGTGGGCGGTGCGAAAAACAGAAGCAGCCGGGCCAATGATTCTCCCGAGGCGATCGGTTGGGCCGATAATGCGCCGTGGCAGTCCCCCGGCTCGCCAGGGCGGTGCAGACCGCGTGGCCCCGGCAAAGCATTTCGCCGAAGGCGATAAGCACCGTAGCCTGGGGTCATCACCCCAGGATCGCGTGGCCCCGGCAAAGCATTTCGCCGAAGGCGATAAGCACCATCGAACCCCGTGGTGATCGGCGCCCGAGAGACCCTGTATGATCCAAACGAATTGGGTCTGAGCCGATAACCCCCGGGCATGGTGCATATCGCCTTCGGCGAAAATGCGCGAACCGAGGGGAAATGGTGGTGCGGGACCTGGGTCTGGGGTGATGACCCCAGGCTACGGTGCCAATGGCCTTCGGCCAAAAGCCAACACCGCTATCGGCCGATGGTCACCATGACTTGTGTCCAACAGCGAGGGCGTTGCCCTGGGCTGCGCAGTTTCAGGGATAAGACCTGAGTATATCAGACACCCTGGTCAGCCAGTGTCTAACCACGGGAAAGAATTTTGCAAGTCGCCCGACTCGAACGAGAAGATGGGACAGATGGGTAGTCGAGGCGCACCATTCCGGGGGAGGTGCAGAAGCGCGTGGGTGAACCCGGCTGCTGAGACAGCCGGAACCACCCACCCTACGGCTTGTGCCGAAATGGCGGGAAATCGGCGGGGCTACGGAAACGCCGGTAGCCGCGACGGGTCGCACCCGGCGTCGCGGCCGTTGCTGGCGGCGCCGCGGGCGGGGTTCGCCGCGTCGGCGGCAAGCGCGAAATCGGCAACCACCATGCGGTGCGCCGGAACGGTCGGGTCCGGCGCCCGCTCCCATACAACCCGGTTGAGGCTCGGCAGGTTCTCGTCCTCCGGCCCCCAGTACGACTGCCAGGCGTCGAAATCCAGCAGCACGGGCGGCTCGTCTTCATCGGCGCCTCGGAGCCGCCAGAAGGCAGCGATTCCTTCGTAAAAGTTGCGGTTGCCCTGGAAGCGGATCCTCTCGCGCGGCTCATCGCCTTCCGCGGCGTACTGGTCCACGAGCGGCACGTCCGGCACGCCGGCCACGATGCTGTCGCTCAGCACGATCGACGTGGGCAACTGGCGGCGGGCCGGCTGCCGATCGGTCATGGCCACCAGGCCGCCGCCGAGCGAGGCCGTCAGGTGGCGCAGATTCAGCGCGGCCGCCGCGTCCTCGTGGGGGGCGCGCGTATCGGCCGCCACCGACAGCAGCTCCTCGCTGGTGGCGAGCAACCCGTTCTCCCAGTCGAGGGCGACCGCCTGGTGCGCCTCGGCCCGCAAAAGGACCGCCTGCCCGCGCACCGCACAATCGGCCAGTACGATTGCAGCCGGCGGTGCGGTAGGCTCGGGGTCGCCGGCCGTCAGCCGGTCGGTGCCGGGCGCGGGCCGCGTGCGGAAGAAGACGACATTGGAATGATAGGCGCCGTGATCGTCCGAAGCGTTACGGATCGACAGCGAGCACCGCCGCAGGTTCACCCGCGCCCCGCCGGACACCTCGAACATCGACCATTGCTCGGCCGGCACGTCGCGGGAAACGTCCAACTTCAAGGCCAGGTTTACCAGGTCCAGTTCGCCCGACGTGACCGCAACCATGCTCCGCGGCTGCTTCACCGGATGGTTGCCGTCGGGCCGGAACACGACCACCGGCTGGAACCCTTCACCTGCGCGGAGGGTGAGCCGGCGACTGGCGAGTTTCAGCGGTGCCTGCTCGCGGGGGCCGTCGTACCGCAGTTCGATGACGTTGCCCGTCTCGGCCGCCGCCACGGCCGCGGCGAGTGAGGCAAAACCCTCTTCCTCCTCGCTGCCGCCGTTGACCACAAGCACCCCCATCTGAGGGGAAGCCTCCGGTGGGCGCGCGGCCGGTATGTCCTGCGGCGGGGGTACCCGTGCGCCGAGCGCCAGCCGGCCGCTCTCCGCCGCTTCTTCGGGCAGGCGAACCACAGTGCCGCCTGGCGGGCCCACGGCAAGTCGCGCCGAGGCCGGTTCCGGTTCAAGCCGGCCGCCGGCCAATCCCGCCGATGGAGGATCCATGGGCGCCGGAGGAGCGGCTTCGGGCTCTGGCGGATCCGCCGGCCGTTGTGCATCGGCGGGTTGCTCGCTGGGTTCGGGCGTGGCGGGCCGGTCGGGCTCCGGGGCCGGCGGCCTATCCGGCGGATCTACCACGGGGGCCTTCTCTTCCACGCGGGCATTCGGGTCGGCCGGGCTGTCGGCCGGGACAGCGGGCACTCCCACCTCGTCGTCGACAATCGCGACCGCGAACTCGGCCGGGTCCGGCAACGCTTCGCCAAAGAACTCTTCCGGACCGCCCAGCAAGGGAGGCGGCGGATGATGGTTGCCCCCCCAAACGTGCATTGCCGCAACAGCCAATAGCAAGGCCGCCGTCGGCGCCAGCCAAGGCAGGTGGCGCGCCAGCCGCGGGATGCGCGGCGGACGCGGCAATTCCCAAACCTGGCCGCTGGGGCTCAACGGCCGCAAACCGAGTTGGCGGGCCAACGCGGTCAGGTCGTGCAGTAATTCCGACGCCGCCTGGTAACGGTTCCGGGGGTCCTTCGCCAACATGCGGCGCAGGACCGAAACCAAGCTTTCCGGCGTATCGGGCCGGAACTGCCGCACGTCGGGTGGCTCGTCGCCCTGGTGCTGGAGCAGCTTCTGCAGCACCGTCCCCTCGGGGAACGGCGGACGTCCGGCAAGCATGAAGAAGAACGTGCAGCCCAGCGAGTAAATATCGCTCCGAACGTCGGCGCCGCGGGGATCGCGCGCCTGCTCCGGCGAAATATAGTCGAACGTGCCCAGTGTCACGCCGCTGGCGGTCAGGTCCGCGGCCACCGTGTCGATCTTGTGGAGCCGGGCGAGCCCCATGTCGATCAACTTCGCCCGGCCCGACGGGGTGATCAGTACGTTCGACGGCTTGATGTCGCGATGAACGACGTCCCGGTCGGCGGCGTGCGCGAGCGCCTCGGCAACTTGCACGGCATAGTTGATGGCGTCGGCCACCGGGAGGGGACCGTTCTCGTACACCAGGATTCGAAGATTCACCCCCTCGATGTACTCGAACACGATGTAGTGCAGCCCGCGGTGCTCACCGACGTGAAACACGCGGGCGATGTTCTCGTGATCGAGCCGGGCGGCCGATTGGGCTTCGTTCTGGAACCGGGCCAGGGCGTCGTCGTCGCCGGTTTGGCCGGGCGCCAGCACTTTCAAGGCCACCACCCGGCCGAGGCGTGTATCGCGGGCCCGGAATACCCGACCCATCCCGCCGCCGCCGACGAACTCCAAGAGTTCGAAATGCTCGAGCCGATCACCGGGCACCAACCCGCTGTGACACACCTGCCGCTCCGACTCGGCCACGTGCGGCGCGGCCAAAGGGGGGTCGCTCGAAACCACAGTGGGCTGCTCATCGAGCACCGGACGCCCCGCGTCACCGGCCCAGGGCGCAGTCCCCCCCGAGCTTCCCGGGGCGACCGGGAATGCCTGGGGGGAAAGGGGCCGGTTGCTCGAAGCCGATTCGCTCATTCGTTCCCAATCGATTCACATGCGCGCATTCGGAGAGCCGCATCCGCACGTGCATGACTTATCGTTCATTCGGCCCGGTAGTATTCCGGTGACCTGCGCCCCGGAGGAACCCCCCGAAAGAGTAGAGTGCAGCCTGCCTCGGCGCGCCGCCAGCGATCTTCCCCCTTGGCAACGCCGCCCCGAGACGCCGAAGAACCGGGGCTCGGAGAGACCCGGCTACACAATTCGCGGTCATTTCCACCGCTTGTCATGCCGCCTTCCATCCATTTTAGTCCAATTCGCGCACGGGGTCAAAAGCATTCTCCCGCCGCCTCCCTGGTTTCCAGGCCCCGGCGCGGCTAAAATAGCCGCGCCCCCTCAATATAGGACGCCGATGCATTTCACCCTACAGCGACTGCTGGCCAAGCCCCCCATACTTACCGACGGTGCCTGGGGTACCCAGTTTCAGGCGCGCGGGCTGCCAAACGGCGCCTGCCCCGAGGCCTGGAACCTCCAGCAGCCCGAACTCGTCGAACAGGTTGCCCGGGCCTACGTCGAGGCCGGCAGCCGCATCATCCTGACGAACACCTTCGGGGCCAACCGGTTCACGCTCGAACGGCATGGACTGGCGCAAGACGCCGCCGAGATCAATCGGGCCGGCGTGCAGCTATCGCGGCGCGCGGCTGCCGGCCGGGGCCTGGTATTCGCCACGATGGGACCCAGCGGCAGAATGCTCATCATGGGCGAAGTGAGCGAAGCCGACCTGCAGGCGGCCTTTGCCGAGCAGGCCGGAGCCATGGCCGACGCCGGCGCCGACGGCATCGTGGTCGAAACGATGTCGGACCCCGCCGAGGCGAAACTGGCCGTGGCCGCCGCCAAGGAAACCGGCCTGCCCGTGGTCGGGTGCATGGTGTTCGATTCCGGGCAGGCCAAGGACCGCACCCTGACGGGCGCCACGGTCGAGCAGGCGGTCGAGGCGCTTTGCCGGGCCGGGGCCGACGTGGTGGGCAGCAACTGTGGGCGGGGCATCGCCGGTTTCGTCGACCTGTGCCGCCGGTTGAAGGCCGCCGCCGAACGCCCGGTTTGGATCAAAGCGAACGCCGGCCTGCCGGAAGTCGTCGACGGCAAGACCGTGTACCGCCAAACGCCCGAGGAGTTCGCCTCCTATGCCCCGCAACTCGTCGAGGCCGGCGCCGGCTTCCTCGGCGGCTGCTGCGGCACCACGCCCGAGTTCATTCGCGCCACGGCCGAGGCGCTGTCTTGATTCATGTCGGATGGGCCGCGGTCGCGTAAGTCATTGGTGCGACTACATCGTCATCAATACTCCCGGCCAGGCTGAAACACCGGGCCGGTGGGATCCAATACAAAGTCGAACGGGCCGCTATCCGCCGCGACGTCGATCCGCAGTTCCGATTGGGCGTTGTAGCGGGCTGGCACGCGCTCCGGGACGGTTACGATACCGTAGTCGTCCTCCTCCAGCGTACTCACGCGCACGCGATACGCGCCGGCCGGGAGGCCCGGCTGCCCCCCGCTCCCGAGAATGACAAAA
>SKJM01000810.1 GCA_007122045.1 Planctomycetales bacterium
GACCGCGACCGGCTCGATGCGTATTTCGCCACGCTGGGATAAGGAACGGAGCGTACGGATTGCGCAGGTTGGAGTTCACGCTTTCGCGTGTGTTGGACGGGGGCGATGCAATTCCGGCCCCCCGCGAGGAGCCAGGCACGCTGAAGCGTGAACTCCAACGGGCCGGCCTGCCGCGCTACACGTCGCTGGTCAGCTTGTCGTAGAAGGCGAGGTACTCGTCGCGCTGGTCGCCCCCCCGGGCGGCGATGGCGCTGCGGGGGTGCTCGTTCAGTTGGCCGGTGATGTTGTACTGCACGTGCGGGCCCCACTCGACCTGCCGGCTCAGCGGCAGGAGGTGGTCCTGGAGCACCTTGTAGACGGGCCGGATGTGGAACTTCGGATTGCGCAGGAATCCGATGAGCAGTTCCATGGGGCAGTTGCCGGCGCCGCGGCCGAGGCCGGCCATCGAGGCGTCGACCCGGTTCGCGCCGTGGATGATCGCTTCGATCGTGTTGGCGAACCCGAGCTGCTGGTTGTTGTGGGCGTGCATGCCCACTTCCTTGCCCTTCGGCTTCATGTACTCGAGGTATTTCTTCACCAGGATCTCGATCTGCTCGGCGTACATCGCGCCGAAGCTGTCGACCACGACCATGACGTCGACGGGCGACTCGGCCACGACCTCGAGCACCTGGTCGATCTCCTTCTCGGTGTTCGTCGAGACGGCCATCAGGTTGGCGGTCACCTCGTAGCCCTTTTCGGCCGCGTCGCAGATCATTTCGACGGCCTCGGACACCTGGTGGGCGTAGAAGGCCACGCGGATCATGTCGAGCACGCTCTGGTCCTTGGGCAGGACCTCGGTGGCCCAGTCGGATTTGCCTGCGTCGCACATGACGGTCAGTTTCAGCGACGTGGGGTTGTCGCCCACGATGCGGCGGATGTCCTGCTCGTCGCAGTACTTCCAGGGGCCGAACTGGCCTCGGGGGAACAGCTTCCTGGAGTTCTTGTAGCCGATCTCCATGTAGTCGATTCCCGCCTCGACACACGCCTCGTACACGGCGCGGACGAAGCCGTCGTCGAACTGATGGTCGTTCACCAGGCCGCCGTCGCGGATTGTGCAGTCGAGTACTTTCAATTCGGGGCGATACGTAATCCAGGGGGCAGGCACGGACTTACCTCAGGGTCGGGTTCGGATGCGTCAACGAATGGTTCCATTCTGGTCGGGCGGGGGAAGGGGTGTCGTTGGAGTTCACGCTTCAGCGCGCCGGTTGGGCCATTTACCGGCCTCGCACGCTGAAGCGTGAACCCCAACGGCGAACTCCAACAGGAAAATATACCACACGCGCGGCTGCCGTGCCGGCTGGGGGACGGCGGAACCGGGAACCGACTTGCAGCGAGTTGGAGTGCCGGCTTCAGCCGGTTTGAAAAGCCGCCTCAAGGCGGGACTCCAACAGGGCCAGTCGCCGGTTCAGCGGCAAGTCGGTTCCTGCGCCCATGCACGGCCGCGTGGCTGCCGGTGTGGCGGGCTCATCGCGCCCGAACGGTTCGTTACCCCTTCCGGTGCCGAATCTTCGACCGCATCCGGCGTTTCTTGCGGCCGATCTTCCGGCGGCCTTTTCCACTTTTCTTCGTTCCCACAAAATGCTCCCTTTGGGTTGAGGCTGGTCGGTTTGCGGACGGCACACGGCGTGTGCCTGCTACCTTGGTGCGCCCGGCTGCGACGGCGAACGGGGCAGCCGGAAAGCGTTAACTATAGCTGCGCGTCGGCAAAGCCGCAAGGGGGCGGCGCGGCCGCCGAGCCCCTCGGCGGTGGCGTGGGGTTTCCGGGCCGTCTGTGCCCGGTCGCGGCCGGTCTCGTCGTCCAATTCGGCGCAAGGCCGGCCGCCGGAAGAATCGGCCAAGGAATCGCTTGGCGCGCCCTCTCGGTGGAGGCCTGGAAAACGGGGTGCGATTTTCCTGCTGGACAGTTTGGGAACGGGAAATTTTCTTTCGCCTTGCAGGAATGCCTTGCAAAGCTGGCATTTACGGCAGTGCCAGCAGCGCAGGACGGCGGCCCATCGAACCCCCGGGGCCGGCCGGGGCGCCGGGCGGTTCATTTTTCTTGGCCGAAATTTTTCCTGAACCGCATTTTCCCTTGCACCCTGTCGCCCGGATCCTGCGTTTGCCTCGCTGGGGCTTTCTAGAAAAATCACCTGAGCCGGCGCCACGGAGGTGCCCGGCAAAGCCCATCATCCCCCTTCCGAACTGGAGGAGTTTCGACCCATGACAACGACCGAAGCTGAACAAGAAGTCCAGCGGCGTGCCGCGGCCCTGTACGAGTCCAACCCCGACTGGGCCACCTTCTTCCGCAAGGTGCTGGGCGTGCGAGGGATCGTCCGCCGCTTGTACCGCAGCCGCGAGGCACTGGCGGCGTTCAAGACCACGGAGGCCTACGACGACATCCAGCGCATGCTGCGCGAGCTTCGCGCCAAGAAGGACGTGAAGGTCGACCCCGAGGAGGAACCCATCAGCGTCATCACCGTCCGCATTCCGAAGAGCCTCCACGACACCCTCCGCGAGGAGGCATACGACCACCGGACCAGCATGAACCGGTTATGCATCGCAAAACTCCTTCAACTGATCGAGGCCGCGGAGGCCGACGGGGACGGCCAGCCGGAAGATGGAGACGGCAAGCTGGAAGATGGAGGCGGAGTGGACCTGTAAGCCGGGTTCTGGTCCCGCCTTTGGCGGGTGACGGCCATTTATCTAGGACGCCGATTGCTCGGCGCCTCGAGCGATCTACCCGAGAGTCGGTCGCGGGCCGGACCAGCCCGCGCGACCGCCCGGCCGACGGGGGCGGCCGAGCGCGTCGTCTGCTCTCTGTTTGATCTTGCACCGGGTGGGGTTTACCTAGCCGGGCCGGTCACCCGGCCCGCTGGTGAGCTCTTACCTCACCGTTTCACCCTTACCGCCCGGACGGGGTCCGGGAGGCGGTTTGCTTTCTGTTGCACTTTCCCTGGCCTCACGGCCGGTGGGCGTTACCCACCACCCTGTCCTCCGGTGCCCGGACTTTCCTCCCGCCAAGCCCTCGCAATGGGCCGGTATGTCGGCCCGTGGGGTCTCGGCCGGCGGCCGTCCGGTCCACTCGCGGCCTCCATTGGCAAGTATATCGTCCCGCCGCGCCGGGGGAAGCGGAGCCCCCGGCCGGTCGAAAATCGGCCCCAGTTGTTGACCACAACGGGGGGAGAGATTAGACTTAACCTATGTGGGCGTTACCGCGTCTTCCATTAACCTTGCAGGCGGAAAAGTCATGTACGGAGAACTAGCACCTTTGGGTGGAGGCGACTCGATCCCGCTGTTGAAGAAGAACTTGCTCGTCGGACGCCGTGAAAGCTGCGACGTGGTGTTGCGATTCTCCAACGTCTCGGCACATCATTGCCAACTGACCGTCGTCGGCGGCTATTGGTACGTGCGCGACTTGCAGAGCCGCAACGGGGTGAAGGTCAACGGGATTCGGGTGAACGAGAAGCGTCTGGACCCCGGCGACACCCTCTCGATCGCCCGGCACAACTATGAGATCGTCTATTCGCCGGCCGAACTGGGCGCCGTGGGGCCGCCGCCCCCCGACGAACCGGAAAGCGACATCCTGGGCAAGTCGCTGCTGGAGCGGGCGGGCTTGGACGGCCGCCGCGCGGCCAAGATGCGCGTGAAAGACGATTACGACGAGCAGGTCAGCTACGACGTCAACGACGACTCGCCAGGCCGGCTGCGCCATCGCGACAGCCGCTGATCGCCTTATGGCAAAGAAGCAGAAGATCCGGGCCGACTTCCGAAAAAACCGTGCCATCCGCGCACGCCGGACCAACTGGACCCGCGGCTTCGAACAACACGGTTTCGAGGACGAAGCCCCCGCCCTCGGGGAGCGGGTCAGCGGCAAAGGCGAACTGAGCCGGCGCCGGACGATCGTAGGCGATCCGGCCGACGACCACGAGCAGCCGGGCCTGGACGTGCAGCTCGACGTCGATCCGCAACGGTGCCACCCCGGGCGAGTGCTGGCCGTGAAGGGCCTCATCAGTTCCGTCGCCGACGAGCAGGGCGAGGTGTTCCGCTGTGCCACCCGCCGGCTGTTGAAAACCCTCGCCACCGATCAGCGGCACGTTGTGGTGGCCGGCGACCGGGTCATGTTCCGCCCGGTCGAGCATACGCATCCGAAGGAAGGAATCATCGAGCGGATCGAGCCGCGGCGAGGCTGCATCAGCCGGGCGAGCCGGGGGCGGCAGCACATTATCGTCAGCAATGTCGACCAGTTGCTCATCGTCACCAGCGCCGCCGAGCCGCGGTTGAAGCCCAACCTGATCGACCGGCTCCTGGTGGCGGGCGAGACGGCGGGCTTGCCGGCGATCGTTGCCATCAACAAGATCGATCTGTTCGATCCGGCCGACTTGCAGCCCCTCGTCGGGGTCTACAGCCAGATGGGCTACCAGGTGCTGCTGCTCAGCGCCAAGACCGGGTTCGGCCTCGAGCGGTTCCGGCGCATCCTGGCCGGCAAGGAAAGCGTGGTGGCCGGGCAAAGCGGTGTGGGAAAGTCGTCGCTGTTGAACGCCGTCGATCCTGTGCTGAGGCTTCGCGTCGAGGCGGTCAGTTCCGAGACGGAAAAGGGGCGCCACACGACCACCACCGCCGAGTTGTTGCCGCTGGCCTGTGGCGGTTGGGTGGTCGACACGCCGGGCATCCGGCAGTTCGAGCTCTGGGACGTGACGCCCGAAGAAGTGCCCGGCTTCTTCCGCGACCTCCGGCCCTACGTCAGTCTTTGCCGGTTCCCCGACTGCACGCACACCCACGAGGACCCATGTGCCGTCAAGGACGCCGTGGCCGACGGCCGCATTGACGAACGCCGTTACGAGAGTTACTGCCACATCCTCAACGATGGTGGCTTATAACCCCCATAAAGCCGAGACCGCTGGCCGCGCCCCAAACCCGCAACCGCCCATAGCAACCGGGGCTGGCTACCCGGGCTCCGGCGCGGTATCATACCAATAGAGACCTCAAACCCCTGGAGAAAACCTTCCACCGTGTACGAAGTTGAACGCGCCGAAAGTGTCGCCAGCGAAACCGCCGTTCTCGTGGGCGTCCTCTTGCCGGATCGGCGTTTGGGCGACGAGCCGCTTGCCGAACTCGAAGGGCTGGCGACCACGGCCGGCGTTCGGGTCGTCGGCCGGTTGACGCAACGGCTTCAGGTGCCTTACACGGCAACCTACCTGGGCCGCGGCAAAGTCGACGACCTGATCCGCCTGGCCGAGTTCCACGATGCCGACGTGATCATCTTCGACAACGACCTCTCGCCGGCCCAAATTCGCAACCTCGAAAAGGCCACCGGGCGGAAGGTGCTCGACCGCACCGAACTGATCCTCGACATCTTCGCCAGCCGGGCCCGAACCTACCAGGCACGCCTGGCGGTGGAACTGGCGCAGCACGAATACGCCATGCCGCGCCTGAAACGCATGTGGACCCACCTTTCGCGGCAGAAGAAGGGGGTGGGACTGCGCGGCCCGGGCGAAAAGCAACTGGAGGAAGACCGCCGGCTGGTCGAAAGGCGCATTCGCGACCTCCGCCGCCAACTGGCCGCCATCGAACGCCGCAAGCAACGCGAGGTGGCCGCGCGAAGCGACGCCAGGACCGTGTCGCTGGTGGGGTACACCAACGCGGGCAAGAGCACGCTGATGAACGCGCTGACCGGGGCCGGGGTGTTCGTGCAGGACGCACTGTTCGCCACGCTCGACACGCGAACCCGCCGATGGCAACTGCCCGGCTGGGGCCCCGTGCTGCTGAGCGATACGGTGGGTTTCATTCGCGACCTGCCGCACCACCTGGTCGCCAGTTTCAAGGCGACCCTGGAGGAGGCGCGGCAGGCCGACCTGCTGCTGCACGTGGCCGACGCCTCGAACCCGGCGGTGTACGAACAGATTCGCGCGGCCAGCGGGGTGCTGGACGAGTTGGGCATTCAGGAGAAGGATACGATCCTGGTGCTCAACAAGGCCGACGCGCTGCCCGACCGCGCCCGGCTCGACGCCCTGCTCGCCCGGTATCCGACGGCAGTGCCCGTCAGCGCCCAGCGGCGCAGCGGGCTGCGCCGGCTGGCCACGGTCGTTTCCGACGCTCTCAGCCGGGCGTTCCTCGACGTCGACATCGAGATGGGGGTCGAGAACGGCCGCCTGATGGCGTACCTTGCCGCCCATGGCGAAGTCCTCTCGAAGCGATACACCGACGGCCGGGTGGTGGTCCATTGCAAGGTGCCGCGGCAACACCTCGGCCGCATCGACGAGCCCGGCGTCACCATCCGCCCCCGCGCCGAGGCGCGCCACCGCTTCGACGGGCCGCACGGCGAAACGAAACCCAAGGTCGGCGAGGTGGCCTGACGGGGCCCGGCAGAAGCGATCATGGCGCGGCGAACTTTGGACGAATCACGGGCGATCGTCACCGGCGCCTCCAGCGGCATCGGGCGCGAGCTGGTGCGTCAACTGGCGGCCGCGGGCGCCCGGGTCGTCGCCCTGGCGCGGCGCGAGGAGCGATTGCGGGC
>SKJM01000599.1 GCA_007122045.1 Planctomycetales bacterium
CGGGACAAGCCCGCAGGTGGCGTGGGGCTGGCGTCCGTGTCGTAGCCAATGACCACCGCTCCGGCGGGGCAAGCCCGCAGGTGGCGTGGCGGGAACGCCGTCGATTTTCTACAAACAATCACCGTTCACAGCACTTGCGAGAGGAACGTCTTGGCGGGCACAACGAGCGGGCCTCGGGGCCTGGCGAAGCAGTCGGCGCGTACGTAATCGGCGTCGAGGACCACCTGAAACGCCAGCGGGGCGTTGAGTTGCTCCTGGTAGTACCCCAGGGCCTTGCTGAGGGACGCGTCCTGCTGCTTCACCTCGATGAGGAACCACGGCTTGCCATCGCGGGCCACGACGAAGTCGACTTCGCGCCCCTGCTTGTCGCGCAGGTAACCCAGTTCGAAGCTCCCCAGGCCCAGGTCGTTCCAGCCTTCGACCGCCTTGAGCAGGTGGCAGGCGACGAACGTTTCGGCCTTGTCGCCGGGGTCCGCAATGGAAGCCCAGTCGCGGAGGAACCACTTGGGCTCTTTTCGCAACGATCGCGCCACACTCTTGAACCACGGCCGGACGAGAAACCCCAGATGCAAGTGGCGCAACACGTCGATCCAGCGGCGGACCGTATCGACCGATACCCGGACCGTCTGCGCGAGATTGCCGTACACGATCTGATGCGCTGACCGGCCCGCCAGAAGGTGCACGAGCGATTCCAACTGGTCGAGCTGCTGGATTTGGGTCAGGTCGCGGATGTCTTCCCGAACCAGTTGCTCCAGGCGCAACGACTGCCATCGGCGGCTGAAACGGTCGTTCCGTCTGAGGAACGGCTCGGGAAACCCGCCGTGGCGCCAGAGGGCCTCGAAATCGGCCGCGCTCACTTCCTGCGGAGGCCGGACGATTCGTTTCGGGTCGGGGATGTCCTGGTGGAGCGTTTCGGCAACCGAGAATGGATGCATCCGATAACGGAAGTAACGGCCCATCAGGCTGTCGCCGCCGCGACGCATCACGTCCAGCCGGCTGCTGCCGGTGACGATGATGCGAAGCCGGTCGGCGTAGGTATCGAAGAAGCCTTTGAGGAACTGCTTCCAGCGCGGGTACTTGTGCAGTTCGTCGAACAGGGCCACCGGCGCGGCCTCGGCCAACCGGTCCAGCCTAAGACGATCGGCCAGTTTAGCCGGCCCGGCGAGAATCTGCTCCCGGTCGTCGACATTGTCCCAATTGGCGTAGCTGTGGGCGTGGTTCCGGCACGTGGTGGTCTTGCCGACCTGCCTCGGGCCGGTCACAAAGGCCATCTGCCGGTTTGTGGCCAGGTGTTCGGCCAGGATGGCGTCGTAGAGGCGTTTCCGGACGTTCATGGATGACCATTATCGCGGGCATCGTAGAATAGTCAAGACCATTCTGCGATGCATCGTATTTTGGTCGCACCCTCCATAGGCTTTCTCGACCGGCGAGGCCGATGTCCGGTGCGATACGTCGCCCGAGGGGTGACTGTATCAGCCCTCGGGCGTGTCGAGCAACCCTTGCAACCGGCTTCGCAACACCTCGGGCACGCGCGGCAGCCAAGTGGCATCGAGAAGGCCGACCTCCAGCATGTCGCGGCCGGCCCAATCCTCTACAAGGAAACGACCGAAGTCAATGGCAACAGCCTGCCGGTGGGGGGCCTTGCCGAAACCCCCCGCCCCCGGCGAAAATGGGCCGCGCACTACGCTGCTCGCCTCTCTCGCTACCGGGCCGTGCTCGGCCAACTGGACGGCGCGTGAGGTCACGTGAGGCGAGCGGCACAATCAGCGTGCCGGAGTTCTTGTGGGAGTTCACGCTTCAGCATGATTGGAGTGGGCTCGTATCGAGGCAAGTAGGGTGGTGACAAGCAAGCCCGGCGCCACCCCCCCACAATTCACCCGCAAAAAGGAATACCCGATGGCTTACACCGAACAGATCATGGACCCCTTTGGCGTCGACATCGACCTGGCCGACGGCGCCATGCGCGAGCCCGACAACCACCTGGTGCGCCGCGCGTCGGACATGCGAGGCTACTACGCCGACGAGCCGGCCCTGGAGCGACTGATTGCACAGCAGGGCGACCCGCTGCATTACGAAGTCTTCGAAAAACGCATTCCCGAGGAGCAGGGGCACTTGCTACTGTGCATCAGCAAGCTGCAGCCGGGCCGCGTGGGCGACGAATGCTTCATGACCAAGGGGCATTACCATACCATCAGCGGCACCGCCGAGGTATACCTGTGCCTGGCCGGGCAGGGGTACATGCTCATGAAGACAGCCGGCGGCCGGTGCGAGGCCGAGCCGATGGCCCGGGGCCGCATGGTGTACGTGCCGCCGCACTGGGCCCACCGGTCGATCAACACGGGCGACGAGCCGCTGGTTTCCTTCTGCGTGTACCCGGCCGAGGCGGGCCACAACTACGGCGACATCGCCACCGAAGGCTTCCCTCGGCGGGTGTACCGGCGCCACGGGAACGTGGTCCTCGAGCCGTAGGATGACTACTCCCGGCGCACGCCGATCCTGGCGGCGCTCAACGTCCATGCCCTATTCACACACATGCGCCCGAAATCATGCAGCGCCAATTTTCGCCGAATGGACACCTGCAAGAAACCAAAGACGCGTCCGGCGCGGCTGAGCCGGGCTAACCGGCGATGGCACAAGAACGCCAGTTGACACTCGTCGGCGCGGCCCGCTACAATGGGAAAGCTGGTGAAGACACTTACCGAAACGCGAGGATACTTCAAACGCTTCGAGGTCATCGGCATCGGGCCGGTCGAAATGCCGCGCGGCGACGGACTCCAAGTGTATGAACGACGACAGGCCGGCGGCTGAACCGAAACAAGGCTGCGCCCGGCCGCTGCTGGAGGAGCATCCGCGGCGGTTCGCCGAAAATCGGTACGCCTATCCGGTGCTCAGCCGGCGGGCGGGTGGCATCTCGATTGGGGTGAATCTCAACCCCGACAAGACCTGCACGTTCCGCTGCGTCTATTGCCAGGTCGACCGCGACGAGCCGGCGCCCCGCGGCTCCGACACGCCCGGTCCCATCGACCTCGGGCGGCTGGCCGAGGAACTCGACACGATGGTGACGGCGGTGCGTTCCGGGCGTTTGTTCGAGGGGCCGCGGTTCCGCCAGGCGCCGGCGCACTTGCGGCGGCTGACCGACATCGCCCTGAGCGGCGACGGCGAGCCCACGCTGTGCCCGCAGTTCGCCGAGGCGGTCGAAGTGTGCGCCCGGGTGCGGCGCCAACACGGCCTGGACGACGTCAAGCTGGTGCTGATCACCAACGCCAGCCTGCTGGACCGCGAGCGGGTGCGGCGGGGGCTGGCCGTGCTCGACGGCGCCCACGGCGAAATTTGGGCGAAGCTCGACGCCGGCACCGAAGCGTACTACCGCCGCGTATCCCGTTCGGCGGTCCCCTTCGCGAAGATTCTCGACAACCTGCGCGAAGCCGCCCGGGCCCGGCCCATCGTCATCCAGACGCTGCTCATGCGGCTGGAGGGCCAACCGCCCCCGGCTGAGGAGCTGGCCGAGTACTGCCGCCGGCTTGGCGAGTTGGCGGCGGCCGGCGGGCGGATCAAGCTGGTGCAGTTATACACGGTCGCCCGCCGTCCGGCCGAGCCTTCCGTCAGCGCCCTTTCGCAGGCGGAACTCGCCGCCGCGGCCGAACAGGTGCGACAGGAAACGGGGCTGCCGGTGACGTGTGCTGCTTGACAGCCGGGCGGACATGCCTTATCTTCTCGCCTGGAAGTCGTTTCGCATGTCACCGGGCAGGGAGAGAACCATGAACTTTGAAGGACGAACGGCGCTGGTCACCGGAGCGGCCGGCGCGATTGGGCGGGGTATTGCCGCCGGGCTGGCCGCCGAGGGGGCCAAGGTGTTCCTGAGCGACCTGAAGCCCGACGCCGTCGCCGAGGCGGTGGCCGCGCTGGCCGGGCAAGGCCCGATCACCGGCGGGCAGGCCGCCGACGTGGCCGACGAACCGCAGGTGCAACGGCTGGTGGACGCCGCGAAGGACGCGCTCGGCGGCCGCATCGACATCCTGGTGAACGTGGCCGGCATTGTCGGGCAGGGGAAGGTCGAGGACCTCGCCGTGGAAGACTGGGACCGCATGTTCGCGGTCAACTGCCGCGGCGCGTTCCTGCCGACCAAGTACGTCGTGCCGTGGATGAAGGCCCGACGCTACGGCAAGATCGTCAATTTTTCGTCGAAGTCGGGCAAGACGGGCTCGGCGCTGATGAGCCACTACTCGGCGGCCAAGGCGGCCATCATCGGGTTCACCCAGGCGCTGGCCTATGAACTGGCCGACTTCGGCATTACGGTCAATTGCCTTTGCCCGGGCATTACCGAAAACACCGGCGTTTGGGACCACGTCAGCGCCGGCTATATCCAAAACCTCGGCAAGAGCCGCGAGGAAGTGGTCAAGCAGTTCACCGCCAAGGTGCCGCTGAAACGGCTGGCGCGAATCGAAGACGTCGTGGCCGTGACCCTGTTCCTGGCCGGCAGCGGGTCCGACTACATGACCGGCCAGGCCATCAACGTGACCGGCGGCCGGGAAATGCACTGAAACCGTAACGGTCCCCTTCGCCGGTGAACCGGTACCTGAAACCCCGAACCGGAGGACATACCATGAAGCAGTTCACCGTTGCCGAGGTGGCCGCGACCATCGACCACTCGGTGCTCAAACCCCATTTCACCGAGGCCGACGTGCAAGAGCACGCCGCCATGTGCAAGACCCGCGGCGTCCGGTGCATGTGCGTGCGGCCGTGCGACGTGGCCCTGGCCGCAAAATGCCTGGCCGGCAGCGACGTGATCGTTGCGGCAGTGGTCGGTTTTCCGCACGGCCACCACCGGCCGGAGGTCAAGGCGCTGGAGGCCGAACTGGCCATCCAAGACGGCGCCCGCGAACTCGATATGGTCATGAACATCGGCCTGTTCCTCGGCGGCGCGTACGACCGGGTGCGCGACGACATCGCCGCCGTGGTGGAAGTGGCGAAGCCGCGGGGCGCGCTGGTGAAGGTGATCCAGGAAAGCGGCTGCCTGACGCTCGATCAGGTGGCCGAAGCCTGCCGCATCAGCGAACAGGCCGGCGCCGATTTCGTGAAGACCTCGACCGGCTTCGGCCCGGGCAAGGCCACGCCGGAGATCATCGACGTGATGCTCAAGACCGTCGGCGGCCGGCTGCGCGTGAAGCCTTCCGGCGGCATTCGCGACTGGGCCACCGCCGTCGGCTACCTGGCCCAAGGCGCCGATCGGCTGGGCGTCGGCTCGACCGAAGCGGTGCTCGACGGGGGGCTGGCCGATGACACCTACTGAGATCCAGGCCGTCGTCTACCACGGCCCCGGCGACGTGCGGTGCCAGGGTGCGCCCATGCCCGCCTGCGGCCCCGGCGAGCTGCGCGTGAAGGTCGACGCCTGCGCCGTGTGCGGCTCCGACTGGAAGGCGTACAAGGCCGGCAATCCCCGCATGAAACCGCCGATTACCATCGGGCACGAGTTCACCGGGCTGGTCGAGACCGTCGGCGAGAACGTGGCCGGCTTCGCCGCCGGCGACCGGGTGGTGATGGCCACGAGCATCTCGTGCGGCGCGTGCCTGTTCTGCCGCCGCGGCTGGAGGAACCTGTGCACCGACCTGCGGCCGATGGGCTTCTACTACCCCGGCGGCATGGCCGAGTTCGTGACCATCCCGGCGCGCGGCGTGCAGCAGGGGCACGTCGTGAAGGTGCCCGCCGAAGTTCCGCCCGCCCACGCCGCCCTTTCCGAGCCGGTAAGCTGCTGCGTGAACGCGGTCGAGAACTGCGGCGTGACGGGCGGCGACGTGGTGGCCGTGCTGGGGGCGGGGCCAATGGGCATCCTGAACGCCTGCCTCGCTCGCCACTACGGCGCGGCGAAAATCGTCCTCAGCGAAGTGAAGCCCGTGCGGCTCGAGCAGGCCAAGGCTTTCGGGTTCGACCGCCTGGTCGATCCTGCCGACGAGGACCTGGCCGAGGTGGTCCGGCAGGAGACCGGCGGCTATGGCGCCGACGTGGTGATCGTGGCCGCGCCCGCCGCGCAACCGCAGGAGCAGGCCGTGGCGCTGGCGCGCAAGCGGGGTGTGGTGTGCCTGTTCGCATCGCTGCCGGCCGGGGCCAGTATGCTCCAGGTCGACAGCCGGCCCATCCACTATGGCGAACTGCGCGTGATCGGTTCGAGCGACTCGACCGCCGAGCACGTGGAGCGCGCCGTCGGGCTGATCGCCGCCGGCTCGCTGCCGATGGACCGGATCGCCAGCCACGTGCTGAAGCTCGACGACATCGACCGCGCGTTCGCGTTAATGGAAACTGGCGAGGCGCTGCGCGTGGTGCTGGCCCCGTAAGTTCGAGGGTTGGAGTTCACGCTTTAGCGTGCGGGGAAGCGATGTGGTGTGGTGGCGGACACGCTAAAGCGTGAACTCCAACAAAGCCTGAACTCCAACACTTTGACACGCGCGGCGTCGCGCGAGTATGATAGAGAACAGGTCGGCCGGGTTGCCCGGCGCGGACATTTTCACCAGGCACTCCGGGAAAG
>SKJM01000610.1 GCA_007122045.1 Planctomycetales bacterium
AGCGACGCCTGGCACGTGTGGGGCAACCAATCGGACGAGTACGTGCCCGACTGGCCCACCTACAAGCACCGCAGTCGCGGCGACGGCAACCTGCGATTGTTCGCGTAGTGCGGCAGGCGGTGCCTGCCGTTTCGGCGTCGTCATTGCCCCTTTGTCCCGTGCCAGTTCTGCCTCAATCGTTCGATCTCGACAGACCTTCCCGTGAAATCCGCATCACTCGGAGGCGCGTCGTTGCCCGTTCAGCGTGCTGCGGTCGGTGAAGGTGACCGAGGGCGGGCAGGTGAGCTACAAGGCCGAAAAGGCGTCGCTCGATCCGGAAGGGCGGTTTGTCGTGCTCCAGATCGACTCGGGCGAGCCCATCGTGGAAACCAAGCTCGAGGTTCAGCCGAAGCTCGAGCGGCTGTATGTTGAGGCCTACGGCGAGAAGTTCCTGATCGCCGTCAATCGCCCGCCCGAGCCCGCGGCGCAGCGAGTCTTCGTTCATACCCCCATTCCCGCGGCGGGAGGAGGCTGCGGCGCGGTCCGGGTGCCATTGCGCCGGCTCGCAGAGAAGCCGCGGTTGGCTGTGGGCGAGACGGCCTAAGCAGGATAGCCCGGTCGTTGCCGGCGAAGTACGCGCAGGGCGACGACGCCTGTGGCCACGACCGCCGGATACAGCACCCAGCAGGTCGTCGCCTCGAACTTCCCGTCGAGACCATACTCCCGCATCGGCAGGATAATCCAGCGGAGCGCCGTCAGCGAAACCAGTGCGGCGAAGGCCGCCACGCCCGCCGTCTGCCGAGACCGGAGCGCCGCGCCGGCAAGCACCGCGGCAATCAGCGCGGCGCCCAGTTCGTACAACTGCGTGGGATGCACGGGGCGCGGCCCCAACACGGCCGCCAGCGGGTTGTTGGCAACCTGAAACACCCAGGCGTGGCTCCCGACCGAAGGCGTTACTGCCCAGAACACCTCGGTCGGGCGGCCGAAGCAGCAGCCGGCATGCCAGCAGCCGACCCGCAGGATGGCTACCCCCAGCGCCAACGGCACGCTGCACGCATCCGCCAATCGCAGGGCGTTGACGTGGAACAACCGGCAGCAGGCTCCTCCCGCGGCCACGCCGGCGGCCAACCCGCCATACAGCGAGCCCCCGCCCGCGGCAAAGGAATGCGCGGCGCCGCCGGCCACCTCGTAACCGCAGAGCCAAAAGCTCAAGTAATGCCAACCGCGGGCGCCTGTCCACGCGGCCAGGCCCGACGCCGCCAGGCAAATTGCCGATTTCCGCAGCGAAAGCTTCAACCGATGCGCCGTCGCGAGCGAACCCGCCAGGGTCGCCGCAACGGCAATCGCCATCGCCGCGCCGTACACGCCAATTGCAGGGACCATGGGGCGAACCGGCGCAAGGCGCCGGGCGTTATTTCTTGCGGCGAACCGTCCACAGGCCGTGGATCACCATCGCGTCGGTGCCCTCGACGACAACGCGGGCCCGCAATGACCCGTCGATCTCGTAATGCGTGGCGCCCTCGAACACGTTTCCGATGAGTTGCATCGTGCCGGTTGGCGATCGGGATTCGAGAATGACCAACGCGCGGTTGCGGTGGTACACGACGTCGGCCTTCGTCGTTTGCGTCTTGGTATGATCGTCGATCTGGCTCATGGTAACGTCCGCCGTACCGGGCGTCATGGGCGCGGCGGCCGGGTTGTCGCTGAAGTCGGGCACCATGGACGTCACGCGAATCGACATCGGACATCTCTTGCCCAGGGCGGCGTCCAGTTTCCGAAGAAACTCCTGGCAGCCCTCCTGCTTCAACTGTGGGCTGTTCTTAAAGTTCTCGTGGATCGAGTAGGTCGTCAGCATGTAGGTCCCCTCCCAAACGCCGCCCCGGTCGGCGAGAACCTGCGAGGGAACGTTGGCCACCCGAGTGGGAACGGGCTGCTCCTTCGAGTTGGGCGTTTCATAACGGACCAGTTCGGGTATCCCGGACACGGCATACGCAAACGTGAGGAACCGGTTGGTCCGGTCGCTTTCCACGCCGTTGACGACGACCGAGCAGGCCAGGTAGACGGTCGTGTCCTTCCCGAACGCCCGCGTGCCGTCGGCCCGCTGGCCGAGCAGGTCTACGACGTCGTCGCGCCTGGGCGGACTGACGGGCGTTTCCAAGTGGCAATCGATCCAGTCGATGCGCGCCGGATCGAAACGATTTTGCCGGGTTTCCGGGTTCCGGAAATGGACGTACGCTTGCTTGACCAACTTCACTCCCTTTTCACCGTAGGTCCGCCCGCCGTCGTACGACCGGTAGAACTTCACTTCCACCTTGTCGCCGGCCTTCAGGGGTGTGCCGTCGGTGTAGTTCAACGGCGGGTAGACGCAAACCATGCACTTCTGGGTCCCGCCGATGAACCATTGCACGGAATACCTTCCGGTGATCGGCGGATTGGGCTTCGGCTTCGATTGTGCCTGCACCGCCGCCCCACCAGCCAAGGGCAAAACGGCACAAATGCCCCACAGGAACGGCCACACACGCACTCGGAATGGCTGAAACATGATAGTCCTCCTCGAACAGTAAGGGACGGGTTGCCGCCGGTAAGGCGAGCGGCGCAAAACAACTCACCACGCATGTGAAAATGGGACAGGTGCCCCTTGGGCGAAGCACCCGAAGGGCCGTTCCGGCAAACGGTGCTTGTCCCGCCTTCGCCGGAGTACTTCAATCGGCCGCTCGCCTTACCAGCGCAGAGTGGCCTGCGCAGCATGGACGGTTCCATGCCTGCGGAACTCGAAATGCATCGTGCGCGAAGAGCTTCGCACCAGCTCAAAGAAGGAATACGCGTCTTCCACCTCCTCTCCGTTGATCCTCACAATCACGTCGCCTATGCGAAGCGTTCCGCCGGCCGGGCCGTCCGGCGCGACGCTGACCGCCGTCACGCCGGTGCGCGTGCGGCCGTCGTCGCCCGCAACACCGAACCGCGATTCCCGCCGCGGCGTGTTCTGGGGCAGCGACCAGGTGATCGTGTGGAGCGTCGTTTGCGTATGGCCCGTCCGCGGGCACACGTACCTCCCTTCCGTCCACCCGGATCTCCCGTCCAACTCCCGCGATACCCGGCGAAAGCGTTCCTGGAGGCGGCGGTCCATTCGGCGATCGATGCACCGCCACGTGGGACGGCCCGTCGGGCACAGCGTGCAGAAGGTAAAGAACTCGTCGAACAGCCAGCTTCCGGTCAGCGTATTGGTGAATCCGAACTGTTCGGGCCAGGCACCGTTCATGTGCATCAGGCCGCTATGGTTGAGAAACAACTCCTCCATTACCGGAGCGATGCCCTGCCGGTCGGCGTCCCACGGCTCGGCCGCGACGGCCAATCGGCGAGGCGCGTCGACCGATACGTTGCAGCTTGAGGTGAGAATGACCCTCAAGTTGCACGGCTTTCGGCGAACCGCATCCTGGAGGGCGGCGCTCCACAGACGCCCACCGTCCGGCATGTAAAGGAAGTGGCGCCCCCCGGCGCGAGCGCCGTGGCCGTCGAAAAGGAATACGAACGTGTCGTCCCTTGCCACCGGCGTGTTGGCGATTGCCGCGAGAATGGAATCGGCGTCGTACCGCCTGCGATCGCTTTCCCAAACGGTGAGGCTGTAGCGGTGTTGTGGAATCAGGTAGGCCAACGAGCCGCTGATGTTCTCGACCGTCGCCTTGCAGTGTTGGCCGATGCTGGCATCGGCCGTGTCTGAGACGAGAAAGAAGTGGATGTTCCGGGCCGGGGCCGCGTCGGCCAGGAGAAGGAGCGTTACCGTAATCGCCGCAGCAAGCCGTGCAATCATGAACAGGGCCTCCCCAAAAGTGGCGGGCATTCCGGTCGCCGCGTCTTCAGCTTCCGAGGGGGTTACGCACTGTAACAGCAGTCGACGCGAGCGAAGAGAACCACCGCCGAACCGTCCAATCCAGGTAAACATACCCCGAGATATGTATGGGTATGGCACAAAACCGGTTCGACGTCAAGCCCCTGCGGGGAAAATTCTCAGGCTGCACCCCCGCCGGGGAGTGGGCCGCACCCACCGGTTCCTACGGTGCCCCGCATTCGCCCCGTGTCAAGCGAACGAAGGACAAGGCAGGCATCGGGCCCGACACCACCGCCAGTGTGCCGCGACTGCGGCGGGGGTGGTCCGGGGAACTAACCTACGTCGCTATCGACGAGTTCCTGCCTGCACCCCCTTGACCCGCCAATTTCTCCTGACTACCCTTGAACTCCATGGGAAAGCATTTCCCTACCCTTTATCCTTATTTCAGCAGGCCACCCGTGTTAGCGCAACCCCTCTCCTCTGCAACGTCAACGGCTGAATCGTCTTCCGAATCCGGCAGCACGGCGGGGCCAAGCAGCCTCGCCCGATGGTCCCGAGCCTGCGCGATCCGTGCGGCCTTAACGGCCGCTTGCCTGCTGCAGGGCGCCGCGCTGGCCCAGCAGGCCCCCGTCATCGCCCCGCCCGACGGCTTCTTCGATCTCGTCGACGAGCAGCACCGCGAGGTCGCCCGCGAGTTCTACGGCAAGTACATCGAGGCCGATGGCCTGCCCATCGTCGCCCATCACGACGTCGCCGACGAGGCCCTGATCCGCAGCCGCGAGATCGTCGTCTCGATGCTCGCCGGTCGCCCGGACGTGCTCCAGGCCATGGCCGAGAACCGGATGTACCTCATCATCCTCGGACGATACCAGAACTACACCGACATGCCGGAGAACCGCCGGCTCGCCAATCCCGAGTTCCTCAACGAGCGCGTGCGCGGCACCGGCGGCCGGCCGACCAGCTTCGGCGAGGAGAACGTCCTGCGCCTCCCGCTGGACCGCTACGACGACGAAAGCATCGCCGTCCACGAGTTCGCCCACACCATCGACTCCACGCTTCACCGCATCCAGGACAATTGGCCCGCGATCAGGAACCAGGCCTACCAGGACGCCATGACCCAAGGCCTCTACCAGGGCGCCTATGCCCGCAGCAACGCCAGCGAATATTTCGCCGAGATCGTTCAGGCCTATTTCGACTGCAACCGCGTCAACAACTGGAACCACAACCACGTCGCGACGCGCGAGCAGCTCCGCGCCTACGACCCGGTCGGCTACAAGCTGGTCCGGCAGGCCTTCAATCTCTCGGCCGATAATGACTGGCGCTACGGCGCCACCGTCGAGCTGCCCAACGTCACCGCCCCGCCCCAGCGCTGGCCCGACTGGGCGCACGCGATCGAGATCGACCCCTACTACACCAGGTTCACCTACGCCCGCGAAATGCCCGTCGTCGGCCGGGAGGCCGGCGATCAGGCCATGCTCGCCGTCAACCACACGATCCGCCGCATGTTCGCCTACCGCCACGACATCCTGAAGGCCTTCATCGACGACGATGCGCGTGTGGTCGTGCTGGGCGAGAACGAAAACATCTACGACCTGCCCGAGTACGAGACTTGGCGCCGGATCGACGCCTTCGACGCCCTGGTCCGCAACCATGCGTACATCCCCGAAACGAGCACCTTCATCGTCGCCGAGGAGAACGTCCTGGCGAACCCGCGCGACGCCCTCGTTGGCGATCAGCACGTCGTCGAGGTCTTCGCCCGCTCGATCTACACCGACCTCGGCCAGCGCGAGGAGCAGGAGCCGTACGGATCGGCCGGCGGGATCCAGCAGTATCAGATCGGCCTGACCCCCATCGACCGGCGCTTTGCCGCCCGCGTTCGGGACGCGTACGACCGGGCCATGGAGCGGAACCTGTGGCGCGGCACCGCCTCGCTCCACGGCCCGGAACACTACTGGACCTACGGCGTGCTGGCCTACTTCGATGCGACCGGCCAGCAGGCCACCCCCGCCGACGCCGGCGCCCGCAACCCGATCAACACCCGCGAGGCGCTGCGCGATTACGACCCGGCGTTGTATGAGCTGGTCCACGAGACCATGAATTTCGAGAACCGCGTGGATTGGCGCTTCGAACCCGCGAACCACTGAGCCAGGCATGCAGCGCTTCCTCCAGTTGATTGAACGCGTCGGAAATCGCCTGCCGGATCCGACCACCCTTTTCGCGATCGGCACGCTGCTGGTCCTCTTGACCAGCCACGTCGCCGTGGTCTTCGACTGGCGGGTGATCGAACGCCGGCCGGTCGAAATCGAAAGCGAAATCGACGGCCGGCAGCAGGTCACGGTCCAGTGGGAGGAAACCGGCAAATCCCACTCGGCCCGGAGCCTGCTGACACGTGACGGCATTTTCTGGGCGCTGGCCAACGTCCGGGAGCATTTCCTGCAGTTTCCCCCGCTGGGCATCGTCCTCGTCGGGATGCTCGGCATCGGCGTTGCCGAACGCACCGGTTTCATCTCGGCCCTGCTCCGCCTCTCCATGCAGCGCCTGCCTCCCCACCTTCTCACCCCCGTCACCATTCTGCTCGGCATCCTCTCGACCATCGCCAGCGACGCCGGCTACATCGTCCTGCCACCGCTGGCCGCCATGGTCTACCTGTCCTTCGGCCGCTCGCCCCTGGCCGGCATCGCCGCGGCCTTCGCCGGCGTCTCCGCCG
>SKJM01000576.1 GCA_007122045.1 Planctomycetales bacterium
CACGGCAGCCAGCCGCCGTAGCAGAGCGGCTCGGTCGGGCGGCGGCCGATCGTCGGCGCGGCCTTCAGATAGGCCAGCACGGCCTCGAGCGCGTCCATCGTCGAGCGGGCCTGCTCGCCCTTGCCCGGGTACGGGGGCAGGAAGAACGAATAGGCCGCCTCGCCCGCGCCGCGCGCCTCGACCGCCCCGCCGGCCGCGCGAATCTCCATGTCGAACGGCGGGCCGCCGGACGAAAACGTCACCGCGTAGTTGTGGCACGTATCCTGCTTCAGAAGCGGCGTCCACCCGCTGCTTCCGCCCGGCTCGACGCCCGCCGGCGCCGCCGGCTCGGACCCGTACCACGGAATGCGGTTGTAGGTGTGACGCACGCGGATGCCCAGCGGCGCGTCGCCGCGGTTGGTCACGCGGTACTCGTAGCGCGGGCCGCGGGTATCGCGGAAGGCTTCGAGGATCGGGTACAGGCGCACCTGCTTGCGGTAGTGCGCCATCCACGCGTCGGACGTGTCGGCGGTGAGGTACACCAGGTCGATGTTCCGGTCGGCCGTGCGGCCGGGCACCTGCGGCTGCTCCTCGGCCAGCAGCCGGATGCGCGCCCGGCCCGCTGTCAGTCCCGGTACGTCGACCGCTTCGAGCGCCAGCCCCTCCGGTCCCCAGGGCGGATCGTACTGGGGGCGGGGCGCCGTTTCGTCGAAGGCGTAGCGCGGGCTGTCGGCGGCGCCCATCGCCCTCTCGGCCCGGGCCTGCCCGTCCTGCTCGACGACCACGCGAAACCGCGCGTCGGTAAACGGCGGATACTCGTACCGCACCCACAGCCGATAGTTGCCGGGCTCGGGAACCTGCACGTCGGCGTAGGCGGAGGCGGTCGTGTCCCGCCGGTCGGCCGAAAGGAGCCGCTCGCCGGAAATGTGATTGAACCCGACCAGATCGACCATGTAGTTCCCCTCGCCGTTGCGAACGACCTTCCAGCCCCGCTCGATGCGGAAGTCCTCGGCCTCGACGGCCACGGCCGGAGCGAGGGTGAAGGCGTCGGCCGGCTGGGCGCCGGCGACACCGGTACGCGAAATTGCCAGGGCAAGCACGGCCGCCAGCAACGCCAGCGCGTGAATCCCGGCGGCGGGCCGGACCGCCGAAGCGGCCAACGTGGCAGGGGGATTGCCATTTCGCTGCAACATGGGAAAGCTCCTCTGGGACCGAACCACCGGGAAGCACGAACCAAAGTTCCGCCTCCTTGTGGCCACGCTGCGAACTGGACTGTTTGCTGAAATCCTAACCGGGGGGGGCCAGTGGCGTCAACGCCCGCAACGGCGAGGGGCCCCGGCCGCCGTTTGACCCGCCGGGATGACTTGGCCTATACTGGGTGTGGGTCGCTGTGGGCGGAAACCCCCGGGCGGCGGCGGGGCGGGAAAGCCCAACGAAGCGTGCGCCCGGAGAACCGTTCACGGGCCTGCCCCTCACACTGGCACCTTGCAGAAGGAGAACCACGATGGACAGCCCAACATACCTTGTGAAGTGTGCCCTGCGGGCGGCAGCCGGACGCGTGTGCCCCGGCGCGATCGGTCTGCTGTGCGGCTGGATTGCCCTTTCGGCCGCCGGCGCGCCCGGCGGCGACTGGCCCACGTGGGGCTACGACGCCGCCCGCAGCGGGGCAGCGCCGGCCGCGCGGGAATTGCCCGAAACCCTGCACCTCGAGTGGGTCCGCGAGCTGCCCCCGCCGCGCCGAGCGTGGCACAAGCAGATGGACGACGGCGACAAGCTCGAGTTCGACCTCTCCTACTCGCCCGTGGTGATGGGCAACCGCATCTTCGTCGCCTCGATGACCACCGACCGCCTGACGGCCTACGCGGCCGACACGGGCAAGGAACTGTGGCGCTTTTACGCCGATGGTCCGGCGCGCGTGGCGCCGGCGGCATGGGAAGGGAAGGTGTATTTCGTTTCCGATGACGGGCGGCTGTACTGCCTCGACGCCGCCACCGGCGCGTTGCGTTGGAAGTTCGACGCCGCGCCGGCCGGGCACCGCCTGCTGGGCAACGAGCGGGTTATCAGCATGTGGCCCGCCCGCGGTGGACCGGTCGTCGACGAGGGAACCGTGTATTTCGCATCGGGTATCTGGCCGTTCCTGGGCACGTTTGTCCACGCGCTCGACGCCGAGACGGGCGAGGTCCGATGGGCCAACACGGGCCATGCCACCGAGTGGCAGGCCCAGCCGCACGGCGGCGCGTACGCCTTCGCCGGCCTGGCCCCGCAAGGGTACCTGGCGGTCGCCGGCGACCGGCTGGTCGCCTCCGGCGGGCGGTCGCTGCCGGGGTTGTTCGACCGCCGCGACGGCACCCTGCTCGACAGCAAGGTCCGCGCCAAGCCGCACGGCGGCTATCGGGTGCAGATCGAGGGCGACCACTACTTCAACCATGGACGGCGGTATCGGCTGAGCGACGGCCGCGACGCCGGCAGCGGGCGAGTGGACAACGCGCCCCTGGCGGCCTTGCGGGCGCGCACGGCCTCGGTGCGCGACCAACTGGACGACGCCCCCTTCGAAAGCCTCGCGGCGCAGGGGCGGTTGTACGTGACGACCCGCTCCGGACGGCTGTATTGCTTCGGCGGCGAGCCGGTCGACGCGCCGCGCACGTTCGCCTACCGGCCCGAGGGCCCCGAGCCGGCCGACACGCCCGCGGGGCGCAAGGCCGAGGCCGTTCTCGCGCAGACGGGCGTTACCGACGGCTACGCGCTGGTGCTGGGCGCCGGCGATGGCGAACTGCTCGAACAGTTGGCGGCCCGCTCGGAATTGCACCTGGTGGCGCTGGAGCCCGACCGCGAGAAGGTCGACGCCGTTCGCCGCCGCCTGGACGCCGCCGGTTTGTACGGCACGCGAGTTGCCATCCTTCCCGGCCGGTTCGACGAAGCGCACTATCCGCCCTACATCTCGTCGCTGGTCGTGGCGGTCGATCCGGAGGCGGCCGGTATTTCGGCCGACGCGGAAACATTCCAGCGCGTCCTCGAGCGGCTGCGCCCCTACGGCGGCCGGGCCTACCTGGGATTCGACCCGGACGACGGGGGCGTCGGAACGGCCCTGGCGGCCTTCGAGCCGAGCGGCGGGCGCGCCGACGTCGAAAACGGCGCGGTCCTGCTCACGCGCGAGGGCCCCCTGCCCGGCGCCGGCCAGTGGACCCACCAGCACGCCGACGCCGCCAACACGGTCTACTCCGACGACGATCGGGTCCGCCTGCCGCTGGGCATCCTCTGGTTTGGCGGACCGTCGAACGACAACATCCTGCCCCGCCACGGCCACGGTCCCATTCCGCAGGTGGCCGGCGGGCGGGTCGTCCTGCCGGGCGTGGAAACCCTCAGCGCCCGGTGCGTGTACACCGGCCGGCAGTTGTGGGAGCGGCGGTTTCCAGGCATCGGGCATCCCTTCACCGTCTTGAGCCTGGAGGAGCGCTATCGCCGCGGACAATCGGTGTTCCTGCACAGCGAGGACGGCCTGGGCGCCCATTACATCGGCAGCCCGTACGTCTCGCTGCCCGACGCCATTTACGTGCGCTACCAGACGCGCGTGCACCGGCTCGACCCGGCCACCGGCGAGGTCGAGGCCGAGTTCGAACTGCCGCTGAACCAGAGCGAACGCGATGCGCCCGATTGGGGCCACATCAGCGTCTGGGGCGATTGGCTCCTGGTCACCACCGATCCCCACATCTTCCGCGGCGACGACCCGAGGGGCCGCTTCGCCAGCATGGCCGACATCAAGGGGCGGGAATGGAGCGCCACCTCGAGCGCGACGTTGTCGGTGCTCAATCGCCATACGGGCGAGGTCGTGTGGACCCGCACCGCGGAGGTCGGCTTCCGGCATAACGCGGTAGTCACGGCGGGAGGAACCCTGTTTGTGATCGACGGCCTGTCGGAGCGGGCGATTGAGCTATTGCAACGCCGGGGCGCCGAGCCGGGCAGCCCCGCCGTCGTGGCGCTCGACGCGCGCACCGGCGAAGAACGATGGCGAACCACGAGCGACGTGTTCGGAACGTGGCTCGGCTACTCCGAGGAGTTCGACGTGCTGATCGAGGCGGGCCGCCGCGGCGGGCTGCGCGACCTGCCCGACGAACCGGGCAACCGCATTCGCGCCTACCGGGGCGCCGACGGCGAGCGGCTGTGGGACCGGGCCATGAACTACACGGGACCCATCGCCCTCCACGGCGACACCCTGCTGACCGCCATCTACTGGCGCCATACGGGAAACCCGCACCGCATGTCGGCCCAGCAGGAAGGGCGGCGGCTGGAACTGCTCACCGGCAGCGACGTGATGCGCCGGCACCCCTTGACCGGCGAGAGCGTGCCCTGGACCTACTGGCGAACCTACGGCTGCAACACGGCGAACGTCAGCCGGCACCTGGTCACTTTCCGCTCCGGGGCCGCCGGCTTCACCGACCTGGAAAACGACGGCGGCACCGGCACCCTGGGCGGCTTCCGCGCCGGATGCACCGCCAACATGGTGGCCGCCGACGGCGTGCTCCTGGCCCCCGACTACACCCGCACTTGTTCGTGCTCTTACCAAAACCAGACCTCGCTCGGGCTGGTCCACATGCCGGAGATCGAGCTGTGGACGGCCAACCGCGTGGGCCGCGCAAGCCGCAACGTCGAGCGGCTGGGCATCAACCTGGGCGCGCCGGGCAACCGCCGGGCGGAAGACGGCACCCTCTGGGTCCACTATCCCCGCTCGGCCGCCCCCGCCCCCGAGACCGACGTCACCCTGCAGCCCAACGACATCGCCTGGTATCGCAAGCACTCGCTGCTGGTCGAGGGCGAGGAGGGCTATCCGTGGGTGGCCGCCTCGGGCGGCGAAGGCGTGGAATCGATCCGCATCGACACCCTGGAACACGGCCGGTACCGCGTGCGGCTGCATTTCGCCGAGCCCCGGCTCGACCGCCCGGGGCAGCGCGTCTTCGACGTCCTCGTGCAGGGAACGCCCGTGCTGGAACGCTTCGACATCGTCCGCACGGCCGGCGGGCCCGACCGGAGCGTGGTGCGCCAGTTCGACGTCGACGCCGACGGGGCGCTGACCATCGAACTGCGGTCCGGCAGCGCCTCGCAAGCGCCGCCGATCCTCAGCGGCATCGAGCTGCTGGCCATCGACGCCGCGGTCACGACGCTGCCCGTGCCGAGCATCTCGCGAACTTCCGCCACGTTGGAAGGGGAAATCGCCCGGGCGGAGCACGCGCAGTCGGTCGAGGCCCTGTTCCGGTGGCGGGTGGCCGGCGACGAGCCGTGGCGGGCCACCCCGGTGCAGACGCCGGGTTCCCGAGCAGCCGAAGGGGACAGTCCCGTTTTCGCGGCGGATGACCGTTCCCCAAGAGGAACGCCCGCTGGAGCCGCGAAAACCGGGACAGTCCCCCGTGAAGGCCGATTCTCCGCAACCCTCGACCGTTTATCCGCCGGCACCGCCTACGAGTTCCAGGCAGTGGTGCGCGTCGACGGGCAGGAAGTGGCCGGCGCCGTCCGCACCTTCGTGCCCGGCGACACCTTCGCTCTGGCCTTCGACAACCACGACGTGCACGTGCCGCATCACGCCGCCCTCAATCCCGCTGCCGGCAGCTACACGTTCGAGGCCTGGGCGAAGCTCGATTCGGCCAACGACGCGGGCGACGAATGGGACCTGATCATCGCCAAGCGCCGCCCCAATGGGTATTACGTAGGAATGCGCCGCGGGCACGGATGGAACTTCATGCTCCGCGACGACGGCGGCAAGCGGACCGACACGCAGTCGGACCGCCCCCTTCCCGAAATCTACGACCGGTGGGTCTTCGTACAGGCGGTGGTCGACCGGCAGGACAACCGCCAGGTGCTGCGCGTCTTGGATCCGCAAGAGGGCGCCTGGCACGAGGCCGCGGTTACCCCGCCGGGAAACATCGGCACGGCGAACGACTTGTACTTCGGCAAGGACATGGACGCGGGCCGGTTTCAGGTGGGCGGCGCGCTGGGGCCCATCCGATTCTGGCGCAAGGCCCGAACCCGGCAGGAGGCCGAGGCCGACATGCACGCCCGCCTGTCGGGCGACGAGCCCGGCCTGGCCGGCTACTGGCCCCTGCGCGACGATTACGGCGGCGACCGGCTGCTCGACCTCGCCCCCGGCGGAAACCACGGCCGCATCTCCGGCGCCGCATGGACCACCACGCGGCGGCCGTCGCGCCCATGACACGGCGCGCCACCCGCACGGTGCTGCCCAATCGCCCCTCGGTTTTTGACAAGGCTTTCGGTTCTTGGTATACTACATCCCATGCTAGCAGTCGGCGACGCGCGCCCGCCGTGCAACCGCACCAGTGACTCGCAGCGAACGTGAGCACTCGCGGGGTACAAGCCGGGGGTCATGGAGCCGTCAATACCGGGGCAAGTAAGGAAACGCGGCTTGGCTTCCGGAAATCGGGCCATGCCGGCGCTTGACTAGTACGATTCCCGCGTGTTACAGCACATACGTTTTGCCATTCTGTTGGGGTATTTGGTGTGCCCCGGGAACGACAGCG
>SKJM01000838.1 GCA_007122045.1 Planctomycetales bacterium
CAGATGGGCGAACGGCAGTTGCCGGTGGTGGCCGTCAACCTGGGCAAGCTGGGGTTTCTGGCGGACCTCAGCCCCGCCGAACTGCCCGAAATCCTGCGCGATTTTGCCGCCGGCAAACTCGGCGTTATTCAGCACCTGATGTTCCAGTGCTGCGTGGTCCGCCACGGCGAGGACGACGCAGCGTGCCGCCAACTCGGGCTCAACGAGGTGGTGGTCTGGAGCGGTCCGACCTTCGCCATGATGGACCTCGATCTTTATGTTGACTCAGAATGGGTAACTACGTATAGTTGCGACGGTTTGATCCTCAGCACGCCGGTCGGGTCGACGGCCCACAGCCTCTCGGCCGGCGGGCCGATCCTGCGAAAGGAGTTGCAGGCCTTTGTCGTTTCGCCCATCAGCCCCCACACCCTGACGAACCGGCCCGTCGTCGATTCGGCCGAGCGGGTGTACGAGTTTGCCGTGGCCAGGCCGAACGTGGGCACGTCGGTGGTCGTCGACGGCCGCGTGTTGTGCACGCTTCAGCCGGGCGATCGGGTGCGCGTGCAGCAGGCGCGGCCCAGGTTCCAGTTGGTGGCGGCCCCCGGGCATAGCTATTACAACACGTTGCGGGAGAAGTTGGGATGGGGCGGACGCCTCCAGATGAACCGGCAGTAGGTCCCGCGAGCCGAGCGGGACTTGTTGCACGAACGATGGCTCCGTTGGAGTTCACGCTTTAGCGTGTCGAACGTGGACGCGCAACCCCAGCACGCTAAAGCGTGAACTCCACCAGTGCGCAGCCGCAACCCCGTTCCCGGACCCAGCGAAACTTACGACAGGTTACGCCGTGCCGCTCGGCTCGCGGCACCTACCTCTTACTCGAAAGGATGCGAGTGTGATGAGAACAAGGTTTCGTCTCCTATGGGTTCTTGCGACCGCCGTGGCGTGCGTCTGGTCCGGCAGTCCGGCTCCGGCCGAATCGGAAGACGCCGCCGAGAAGTACACCCTCCGCTACCGCTTTCAACCGGGCGAGACGATCCGCTGGAAGGTCAGCCACCGAAATCGGGTGCGTACGACCGTGGCCGGCGTGACCCAGACGGCCGAGTCGACCAGCGATTCGATCAAGGTGTGGCGGATGCGCGAGGTGCAGCCCGACGGGTCGGCCACGTTCGTCTACTCGGTCGAACAGGTTCAAATGCGGCAGATCCTCAGCGGCCGGGACGAGCTTCTGTTCGACAGCGAATCGGACGCCGAACAGCCGCACGGTTTCGAGCAGGTGGCCGAGGCCGTGGGCCGGCCCCTGTCGACCGTGACCCTCAGCGACCGCGGCAAAGTGCTCCAGCGCGAGCGCGAGCTGCAAACCACGCCGGTCGAAAACGAAGGCGACATCACCATCCCGCTGCCCGACGAGCCCGTCGCCATGGGCGAGCGGTGGTCGCGTCCCCACGAGGTGCAAGTTCGCACCGAGGCGGGTGGGGTGCAGGCCATCCGCACCCGGCAGACGTTCACCCTCGACAGCGTGCGGCACGGCGTGGCGGTCATTCGGGTTCGCACCACGGTGCTCACGCCGGTGCGCGATCCGGCCATCGAGGCCCAGCTCACGCAAAGCGCCGCCTCGGGCGAAGTGCGGTTCGACGTCGACGCCGGCCGCGTGCTGAGCCAGCAGATGGACACCGACAAGCGCGTGGTCGGGTTCCGCGGCGAGGCCAGCAGCCTGCACTACGTAACCCGTTTCACCGAAGAACTGATCCCCGGCGAGCTTCGCACGGCGAGCGTCCCATAATTTCGCCACCGGCCGACTTGCCCGGCTCGGAGCGGTGGTCAATGGGCTACAGGGCAGGCCGCCCGTGTCGTAGCCGGTGACGAGCGCTCCGGGGGCAAGCCCGCAGGTGGCGTCGGAGCCGGCCACCCCATTCGTTTCTTAGGCAGCCCGGTAGACAACCCGCCCGCCCACAATGGTAGCCCGTACTGAAAAGTCCGGGCCGAGCAGGACGAGGTCGGCGTCGTAGCCCGGGGCGATCCGCCCCTTGCTCTGCTCGAGCCCGAGGAGCCGGGCGGGGTTCTCCGTTACCGTTCGGATGGCCGCGGCCGGCGGGCAGCCGGTGTACTCGACCAGGCGGGCCAGCATCCGATCCAGTCCGACCGCCGTCCCAATGAGGGTTCCGTCGACGTACCTCGCAATGCCGTTTTGCGTTTCATACGAGAGGCCGTGATACACGTAGCGGCCGTCGGGAAGCCCCAGGGCCTGCGTGCCGTCGGTGATGGTGACGCAGCGCTCCGGCCCGAGGGCCTGGTAGGCAAGCCGCACCACCGCCGGGTGAATGTGGACCCCATCGACGATCACCTGGCACGTGATGTCGGGCCGCTCGAAAATGGCCGCCAGCGGGCCGGGGGCGCGGTGATGCAGCGACGGCATCGCGTTGAACAAGTGCGTCACGTGCGTGATGCCCGCCTCGAAGCCGGCCAGGGTCTCTTCATAGGTCGCCCTCGAGTGCCCGTGCGAGGCAACCGTTCCACGACCGGCCAGCGCCCCGATCATCTCGCCGTTGCCCGGCAACTCCGGCGCGATGGTCATCATGCTCAGCCGGTCGCCCACGAGGGCGCCGATGTCGTCGAGAACCACCGGGGAGGGTTGGGCGAGACAATCGGGCTGGATCATGCCGCGTTTTTCCGGCGCGATGAACGGGCCTTCGAGGTGAATGCCCAGCAGATGCGCCCCGCCGAGATCGCGGCCGCTCCATTCCGCGGCCACACACAGGTGGGGGTTCTCCTTGCCCGGCATGTATACCGTGGTGGCCAGGAACCCGGTGGTGCCGAACCGAGCGCAGGTTCGCGAAAGGGCCTGCAGCGCTTCCGGAGTGGCGTCCAGCACGTCGGCGCCGCCGGCCCCCTGGATGTGGACGTCGATGAAGCCCGGCGCCAGGGTGCGGCCGCCGGCGTCGAGGACCTGCTCCGGCCGCCCGGCCGTGTTGGCAGCTCCCACGCTTTCGATCACCCCTCCCACGCTTTCGATCACCCCGTCGCGCACCAAGACCGATTGGGGCGCCGAACCTTCCGGAGCATCGTAGGGGCGACAGTTTTCGATCAAGAGGGAAGACATCGGATGCTCATGCTTGGGATGGACGGCTCGGCGCGCCGGCCGGCGGCGCGCTTGTTCGCCGTAGCATACGGAAACCGGCACCCCACGGCAAGGAGGGGTTGGCTTTTCCGCCTTGTGCCGGTTCTCCGGGTCGGAGCCGGGAGGGGCCTTGGGCAAACGAGCATGACCCGCCGGACGTCTCGGAAGCATCGCGGTTCGGAGTGCCGATATGGACCGAGGGCGCTAGTGTTTACACGGGCATGACGATGTTCAAAACCCTGGTTTACTCCGGAATCGGCCTGGGCGCGGCTGTCGTGGGGCCGTACCTGTTCTTTACGGCCCCCGATCACGTCAACGCGGTCCGCCAGTCGGTCGCCGGCAACCGGTCGGCCGGCGTGTTGCCCGCCGACGCGGCAGGCGACCATTCAGCGGACGCGCCTTTCGCAGTGGATGAGGGCAGCACAAAGCCCCTTCCTCCCTTGGCAGGCCGGCCGGTGAGCGACTTCGGCGAGGTGTTCCGCTTCGACATCTCCACCTGCTGGATCGCCGAGCGGTGGCCGCACGTTTCCACCGGCTTGGCCCAATTGCAACTGAACGGGTACCGCGTGCCGCTGGTCACCGGAACCGACCAGACCGACCTGGCCGGGGCCCTGACTTATTACTTCAGCCCCCGGCAACGGGTTGAACGGCTGGTGTTTCACGGTACGACGGGCGATCCGAGCAGGCTGGTGGCGTTCCTCGGCCGGCATTACCGCTTCGTCCACCGGCCGGTGAACGATCCCGGCGTGTTCGTCTACGAGGCGGTCGACCGAAACGGCAACTTCGCCGGCTCGGCCGAGATACGTTCCTCCTGGACCGTGCGCGCCGACGAGCCGCTCCGCCGCTTCCAGGTGAAGCTGCAACTGGAACGGCCAACGTAGCGACGCCCCCCGCCTGCAATACCCGGCGTCGAAACGGGAACGTGTTTGACATCTCGCGGCCCGTGTGCTACGGTCAAACAATGCCGGCAACCGGGTTGACCGCAACGGCCGCGCCTTCCCTGCCCCCCCGCCCCCCGCATGGGTGTTATGGCGCTACGCGGCCCAAGCCGGGTGATTCCAGGTTCTGGCTACTCCGCTTCTAGGTGCAACCTGTGCCCGTTGGAGTCCCGGCTTTTGCCGGCAAGAAGAAACCGCCTCAAGGCGGGACTCCAACCCAGGCGGCCTGCACCGAGAAACGAAACGCGCCGGTTCTTCCCGCATGCCGGCACACAAGAACCCTGTGCTACTGTTAGCACCCCCCCAAAAAAGAGGAGAGAACGATGAAGATGAGGAAAGCCATGCTTGTATTGTCGGCGGCGCTGGTGTTCGCAGGCCACACCTACGCCGGCGAGGCCCAAACGGTTTCGGCCCGCATGGAAGACGACCGCATCGTCGTCGAGGTGGATGGAGAGAAGTTCACCGCGTACCTGTTCGGCGAAGAGCACAAGTACCCGTTCTTTTACCCGGTCGTCGGGCCCGCTTCGGGAAAATCGGTCACGGCGTGGGATCAGGAGCCCTACCCGCACCACAGTTCGCTCTACATCAGCCTCGACCGCGTGCGTTGCGATGAGGTCGGGCACGCCAACTACTGGCAGCCCCGGCACCGGCTCGATACCGGCCAGGTGTTTTCCAGGAACCCCCGGATCGTGAAGCAGGAAGAGGGCCGGGTGGTGTTGCAGGACGAAACCGAGTGGATCGTGCCGGCCACGGGAACCCACCAGTTGAGCGACAGGCGCACGGTGACCATCCGGGCGCCCTCGCCGACCGTCCGCGTCATGGATTTCACCTTCGAACTGAAGGCGATGAAGGACCTCGTGGTGCGGCAGACCGGCCACTCGTTCTTTAGCGCCCGCATGCGCCCCGAAATTGCCGTCGGCTGCAAAGCGCGCGGCGCCAGGTGGGCCGACATGGGGACGGGAACCATCGTCGATTCCGAGGGCAACCGCGACGAAGCGGGCACCCGCGCGAAGGCTCCCGACTGGTGCGCCTACTACGGCCGGCTCAACGACGCGACCGAAGGCCTGGCCATCATCCAACACTCCGGCAACCCGATGTATCCGGCCAAGTGGTTCAACCGCAATTATGGATTCATGTCGCCCACGCCGTTCGCCTTTGACGGCGACGTGCCCATCGAAGGCGACGAAACCCTGACGTTCCGGTACCGGGTGGTGGTGTTCACCGGCGACCACGAAACGGCCGACATCGCCGGGTGGCGCGACGATTTCGAGAAGAATCCTCCGGCAAAGCCCGCCGCTCGGAACGCACAGCCGAGCGGATCGGGACCGGTCCGGAAGGCGGAGCAATTCGGCGCCGAACTGCACTTTCCCGGCCGGCACTTCGTCACCTACCTCGCGGCGGACGAGGCCGCCGGCGTGGAGCTGAAACACGACGAGGAAGAGAGCCACATCGAAGTGCACGTCCGCGGCGAGCATTTCACCACGTACCACTACGGCGAGGACGTTCGAACCCCCTTCCTCTGGCCCGTGCTCGGTGAAGGCGGCGTCGGCGTGACGCGCAACCATCCCATGGGCGAGGATGATCCCGCCAGCGCCGACCATCCCCACCAGCGCTCCCTGTACCTGGTGTATGGCGACGTGAACGGCTACGACTTCTGGCACCGGCACCCCATCAAGACCGTCGACCTGGAAACCGGCGAAGGCGACGGCTATGGCTGGATTCGCGCCCGCAACCATTGGACGACTCCTGAGGGCGAGGTCCTGGTCGACGAGGTCCAGGAACTCCGCTTCCACGACACGCCCGCCTCCGGCCGGCTCATCGACTTCATCACCACCCTGCAGGCGCCCCACGGCGACGTGGTTTTCGGCGACGACAAGGAGGGGCTGCTGGCCCTTCGCATCCGCCCGGAAATCGAGGGCCGGCGGGCGGGCGTGCTCACCAACGCCCGCGGCGAACAGGGCGAACGCAACGTGTACGGCACCCCGGCTCCCTGGATGGATTACTCCGGGCCCATCGAAGGTTACGGCCACCGCGGCATCGCCGTGTTCGACCACCCCGACAACTTCCGCGAAGGCTACTGGCACGTGCGCGACTACGGCCTGGCGGCCATCAATCCGTTTGGCCGCCGGCAGGTGGGCGGATTGGAAGACGGCAGTTACACGCTGGCCGAGGGCGAATCGCTCACGCTGCGGTACCGCGTATACGTCCACTCCGGCGACGTCGAAGAAGCCGACGTGGCCGGACAATACGCCCGCTTCGTCGAGTAACGCCCCCAATGCAGCAGGCACACCGTGGTAGCTGGCCAGTCATCGATCCTCCGGGACAAGCTCTATTACACCAGAATCCTGGTGAAATCCGCCGTAAACCATGGTGGAATAAGGACTTAAGGTGTACCGAATTCTTGGGACTACGCCACAATTCTGCGGTGCGGTGATCGCTTTGGGGCCCTG
>SKJM01000720.1 GCA_007122045.1 Planctomycetales bacterium
ATCGAGCACCGACAGCGCGGCGTGGTCCTCGCGGTCGAGGATGCCGATGCCCGGATAGCCGACCAGCACCATGCCGGTGTCCTTGGCCGTCTGCTTATGGCGGACGATCGTCTCGGCGAGCCGGTTGGGGCGGTCGAAGTCCACCGGCTGGAAGTCGGGCGCCGGCCGCATCGCACCGAAATGGCGCCGCACCCGGTCGAGGGCCTCGTCGATCTCGACGTCGCCGAAGACGGTCACAATCATGTTCTGCGGCACGAAATACGCCTCGTGGTAGGCCCGCAGGTCGGCCGGGGTAAGCGGCTCGACCGTCTCGCGCATGCCGTCTTGCAGCAGGCGGTAGGGCGAGTCGGCCGGCACCGCGCCGTGGAACACCTCGAACACTTCGGCCCGCGGATTGTCCGCTCTCCGGTCGATGGCCCCCAAGGTCCGCCGATGCACGGTGGCGAACTCCTCGTCGGGAAAGGTTGGCTGGGTGATGCACTCGGCGAAGACCTCGATGGCCCGCTCGAAATCGTCGCGCAAGACGGTCGCCGAGGCGTACACGGTGTTTCGCCCCGCCCGCGTGCCGAATCGGCCGCCGATCGAGTCGAAATAGTCGGCGATTTCGTGGGCGGAGCGGGAGGGGGTTCCCTTGTCGAGCATGGCGCCGAGGAGGGCCGCCCGGCCCGCCGTTTCCTCGGTATCCACCAGGGTGGCCCCCAGGGTGAATGCCTGCATGTTGACCATCGGCAGGTGGGTGTGGCGTTTGACCAGCACGCGCAGCCCGTTGTCGAGCCGGACCAGGCGCACGTCGTCCTCGTGGCCCTCGGCGGCGTCGACTTCCGCCCGGGGGCCGCCGCCCGGCGGCGCGATGATCGCCCGGTTCAACCGCTCGGGCACGAAATAGCGGCGGGCCACCGCGCGCACCTGCTCGGCGGTAACCTTCTGAATCTGCTCGATGTAATGATGATCGAACAGCGGGTCGCCGGTGGCCAGATAATTGCGTCCGAGCCGATCGGCCGCCTGCTGCGCGGTCTGGGCGTCGAAGACCAGTTCGGCCGCCTTTTGGTTCTTGGCCGTGGACAGTTCTTCGGGGCGGACCAATTCGTCGCGCAGCCGGTACACCGCGCGCACGACCTCGCCGGCCGCCTCCTCCCACGTGTCCAGCTGGGCGCTGGTGAAGACGGCGAAGAAGCCCCGGGCGAAGTGCGGCGTGTAGCTGGCCGAGCCGACCGACAGCACCAGCGGCTTCTCGTGCTTCAGGCGGCGGGCGAGGCGCGAACTATCGCCCTCGGTCAAAATGTAGGCGGCCACGTCAAGCGCGTACAGGTCGGGGTGGGAAAGCTCGACGGTGGGCCAGGCGATGGCAAAGTCGTAGCCGGCGCCGTCCATTTCACGAACGACCTCCCGCGGGGCGAGCTGCTGGGGCTCCTCCGGCAGGGGTATCAGCGTTTCACTCCCCCGGGGCGTACCGGCCCACTGCGCGGCCACCTGCTCCAAGACCTCGTCGGTGTCGACCGCGCCGACCACCACGAAGATCAGGTTGTTCGGCACGTAACGCTCGCGGTAAAAGTCGACGGCCGTCTCGCGGGTCATCCGATTCAGCACGTCGACATACCCGAGCACCGGGTGGCGTATCGGGTGCAGGGTGTACATCGTCTGGGTCAGCAGGTTCCACTGAACGCGGCGGCGGTTGACTTCGCCATCGGCTGCCTCCTGCCGGACCACGCGCATCTCGCGATCGAACTCCTCGGGGTCGAGGGTGCAGTGTTGCATGGAATCGGCCACCAACTCGATCGCTTCCATAACATTGCGTGCCGGACAATTGATGAAGTAACCCGTCATGTGGGTCGACGTGAACGCGTTCGTCGCCCCGCCGAAGCGGTCGACGATCCGTTCGATTTCGTCCTCGGACCGTTTGGTGGTGGTGCCGCCGGAGACCACGTGCTCGACCAGGTGGCTGAGGCCGGCCCCCAAGTTCTCCGCTTCGAACGCGCTGCCGGTGTTCTTCACAAAACAGCGAACCGTGGCCACAGGCGCCACGTGGTGCTCCTGGACAATGACGGTAAGCCCGTTGTCGAGCGCGGCCAGCGTGACCTGGTTGGGCAACTGCCGGACCGCGGTGTACCGGCGGGGAGCCGGGTCCGTTTGCGGTGGAACGGCGGAAATCGAGTCTCCCGGCGGGCTGGGCGCCTCGGGCCTCCCCTCCGACACGGCAGCGGCCACCACTGCAAGTGGCAATATACAACCCATAAGTACAGTTCGCACTCCTTGTCGCATTGCGGTTTCGCCTTTCTGGCCCTGCGGGCCGGCATGATCGGTTACCCGCTTCTATTGTAGGCTATCGGACTACGTTGCCCAATAGAAAACGGGAACGTGACGTATACTTAACAATACAGCTACCTTCTTTTCCAGGAGTCTCACCGTTCGACCCACCACCGGCAGCTAACGCGACTGACTCGAACCACCCTGAGGGGTTGGCGGGAATCCTATCCAGGATGGGGCCCCAGTTGGCCCAGGCCGATGCGCGCACACGGTGCCAAGCCGCCATGGTCGCATTCGGCCGGCGGACCATCGCGCGGCCTGCCCTGGAGGTGCTCATGCAGGACGCGGTCGCCCTGGTTGGCGAGATCCTGGGGACGGGCTTGGCCGGAATTACCGAAGTGGCCGACGGCGGCCGGAATATCGTCACCACCATCGCCACGATTGCCCCGGGCGGGAAAGCGACGAACCCCGTCTCGCATCGGATGCCCATGAACCCCCTCGGTTCCATGGCCGCGTTCGCGCTGACGACGGCCGGCACGGTGCTCACCGCCGACCTGCCTGCCGAAACGGCCTACCAGGACATGTTCCTGCGGAAGCTGGGCGTTCGCAGCGCGTTGTGCGTGCCGATCCACCTGAATCGCGAGCCGCTGGGCGCCTTGGGCGTCTACTGCCGGGACCCGCGTCCATTCGGCGACGAGGAGGTCCGGTTTGTGGAGGTCATCTCGCACCTGCTGGCCGCCACGATCGCTCGCGTCCACGCCGAGGACGAAATGGCGCGGCAGCGCCGCCTCGCCGAATCCGCGCAGCGCCTGGCCAACGCGGTGTTGGATTCGGGTGACGTGATCGCGATCACGCTCGACCAGCAGGGGCGGGTGCTCCGCATGAACGCGGCGAGTGAGCACCTACTGCGCTTCTCCCTCGCGGAAGTGGAAGGACACCCATTTGTCTCCAGGTTGCTGGCCCCGGAGGCCGCCGAGCCGTTCGAGACGTTCTTTCGCAGCGCCCTGGCGAAAAAGGACCCCCTCAGCCTCGACGTCGATCTCGTGGCCAAGGACGGCACGCTCCGTTCGGTCCGCCTGTGCGGCGCCTTGGTGACCGAACCCGCCGGCAGCGAGCCCACCGTACTGCTCACCGGGGTGGATCGTACCGAGGTGAATCGCCTTACCGACGAGTTGCGTAAGGCCCGCAGCCGCGAAAAGCAAGCGGGCAGCGAAGCCGCCGATTCGCCCTCGGCGGGCCCCGCCGAATCGACAGCGCCGCTGCCCTCCCCAGCCGCCGACAGGCCCTTCCCGGGCCCCGAAATGCGCAGCAGCCCGCGACGCACCTATCAGTACCGGCAACTGATTGCGCCGCTGCGCGGCGAGCAGTTGCCGCCGCAGAACCGATTTTTCGAGGTGGTTTGCGAGGACATCTCGGCCGGCGGCATTTCATTCTGTCTCGACAGCCTGCCCGACTTCAAGCGGGTGGTCGTCGGGTTGGGGCAACCGCCCCAGTTGGCCTTCTTCACCGCCGACGTGGTTCGCGTTTCCGAGACCCGAGCCGCGGACGGCCGAAGGCAATTCCTCGTCGGCTGCCGATTCGCCGGCCGCGTGAGGAAACTCGAACCGGCCAGCCCGTAGTTTCTACCGCTTGCTGAATTACCCCATCGCGGCAGCGCGGGCAACTCACGGCTTTGAGTTGTGCGCGGCTTCCGGCCCGCCGCTGAGCAGGACCCGCGCGGCGGGCGAGAGGGGGGCTGGATCGGCAGGCGGCCGGCTATGGCGGTACAGCGCGGCCGAAAGGTCGTCCTCGGCGGCCAACGCCACCCGCACCTGCGAGTTGAATGACAGCCGCAGGGCGTCGAGTTGCCGCGGGGAGGGTGGGCGGCCGACCGCCACCTTCAGCACGCCGCCCTCCTCCCGCCCGAGCGGCAACGCCATCTTGCTGCGCAGCACGGGCATGGGAACCATCCGCAGCAGTTCCGGCGGCGCGTCGAAGTCGGCCAGCTCGACGAACTCCAACCGGTGCCGCGCCGCCAGGGCCCGGCTCGCCTTTACCGCCCCGCCGCGCGGCAGCAGCTCGACCGAAGCCGCCGGACCGCAGGGCGCCGCGCTCAGCGCGAGGCGGCAATCCCACGGGGCGGAGCCGCCGGTGATCCGCAACGCGCCCGACGGCTCCGCCGTTGCACACAGCCGGTCCAGAACCGGGTACAGCAGTTCCAAGGGAAGGCTGTCGCGCGCGTAAAGTGCCTTCTGGACCCGGTAGGCCACTTCCAAGCGGTCGTCTTGCGGAACAATCGCCAGGCGCGACGCTCGAACGTGCACCGCCTCGGAAAGGAGCAGGTCGACCAGGTGGGCAACGGGCGGGCTGTTGGAATCGAGCGGCTCGTCCGAAGGGCTCTGAGCCGTCAATCGCATCAGCCAAGGCTGCGACGCACCGGGGTCGGACACAAACGAGGTGTCCTCCAGCAGCCGCGCAAGCCGCGCCGCCACCTGATCCATCTGCTCGGCGACCAGGGCCAACAGCGCTCCGTTCGACTGGACCGCCGGAAAGAACCGGATGGCCAGCGCGTACAGGAAATTGATCCAGGCATCTCGCTCGGCGGCCGGGCTGAGGGCCGGGCGCCGACCTTCCTGCAGCGCGCGGCCCGCCAAGTACAACGCGTAGCTCATCGCCAGCCCGCGCGCCGGGCCGTTGGCGGCCAGAAAGCTTTCCAGCCGCACAATCACCGCTTCGCGCAGCCCCCAGATGCGGTTTTCGATGTACGCGCGGGCGTCGGGCGGCAACTGCTCGATCAGGTGCGATTGCGGGAACACCACCTCGAGTTCCTGGGAGCCCGAACCCCGACGGCACAGTTTCGGCCCCGCGCGAATGTTCCCGAACAGCTTGAACATCTTCTCGCTAAACAGCGTATGCAGGTGATCGAAGAGGGCCTGGGCGGTTTGTCTGGCTGCCGGCGTTGGTTTGGCGCGGACCGCCGGTGCGGCCTCGCCTGTCTCGAACGGCGGTTCCGTCACCTGCGCCAGTTCCCAAAGGATCAAGTCGGCGGCTTCCGAATCGGCCGGACCGTAGTGGCGGTCAATGGCCGCCAGCAAGGAGCCGGCCGACGTCAGGGCCACCTCAATCGACCGGTTCGTGAGGAACCGCAACTGGTCCAACAAGTCGGGCTCCGGCGGATCGCTCATTGCAACCGTCAGCACGTGGTCCGCCACCCCGACCGGCAGCACGCGCCGATGCCGCACGATCGACTCCGGCACGAGCGCCAGCACCCAGGCCGGCGGCTGGTGCGCATCGAGGTTCAGGTACGGGTAGCCGAGCCGCTTCGCCCTCACCTGCCAATGCTCGGGCCCCGCCCGCTCGCCCCCCACCTCGATCAGCGCCAGCAACCCAAACTGCGACGGTTTGAACACCGCCCGCAACGGGAACTCCCGCTCGCCGACGTGCACCTTGATCAGCCCGGACAGATTGGTCATGGTCATCAGCCGGACCAGGATCGGGTAGTGCATGTCGCGTGGAATGTCGTCCCGGGTACAGACGGCGTCCTGAATGCGGTAGGCCACCTTCAGGCGGTTCTGAATGGGTAGAATGAGCACCCTCGAGGCCGTCAGGTGCAGCGCCTCGCCGATGATTTCCTGCGTCATCCGCACGACCGCCGGGCTGCCCGGATCGAGCATCTGCCTTTCGGTGGGCGTTTCGTCAGGAATCTCGACGAATTCGACTTGCTCCGCAACGGGGGGGGCTTGCAGGGTGACCTTCCGGGCTTCGGTGGAGCCGTAGTACTGGTCGATGGCGTCGCGAATGGCATCGGGCGGGGCCAAGGCGACGGTCACGGAGTAATTCAAGGCGAACCGTAGCCGCTCAAGGGTTTCCGAGGAGGGGGGCTCGCTCATCACCACGGTGAGCCGCTCCCCGTCAAAGGTCAGCGGCAGGATATGCTCCCGCCGGGCGATCGGTTCCGGCACCCGTTCTAGGGCCGCCGGCAACACCTCGGTGGTTGCCAAGTCGACGAACTTCCGGCCTGCCATGAGCACCCCTCCGTATCTCGCCTATCGACCGAAATATCCACGCACCGCACATCTACCCACAATTGTCCGCCTTTTCCGCACGCCGTGCAAGGGGATTGGCCGGTTTTTTGGTGAACCTTCGTCGAACCCCGCGCAATTCGCGGCTCGCCCTGTTGGAGTTCACGCTTTGGCGTGCCGGCGATCGCCCATGTTTCGTTTGCACGCTGAAGCGTGAAC
>SKJM01000587.1 GCA_007122045.1 Planctomycetales bacterium
CAGTTGGAAGTGCTCTTTGCCAAGCTGGTCGAGGCCGCCGACAGCCCGCAGGAAGATGCGCCCGCCGACGGCCTGGCCGACGAGTGGCGGAATCGGCTCGTCGCCCAGTTGTTGCTGCGATGCCACAACATGGTCGCCGCCGCGCGCACCTTGGGAACGGCCAGCCGCGAGGAGCTGATCCGAATCCAAACCCGGACCGACACCGCCGTGTTGGCCGCACTGCTGGTGTTCGCCGGGGCGTTGGTGGGTTCGTCCTGGGTCGTGTTACGGAAGGTCGGCTCGCCGCTCGCCCGCCTGCAGGAAGGCGTCCGGGGCGTCGGCGCCGGGCACTTCGACGTGACCCTGCCCGCCGGCGGCCGCGACGAAATCGGCGACATCTGCCGCGCGTTCAACGACATGGCCGCCTCGCTGAAACACAGCCATGGCGAACTGCGGCGCGAAATCGCCGACCGCCGCCGCGCCCAGGAGGCGCTCCGCAAGGCCCACGACGAGCTGGAGGTTCGGGTTCGGGAGCGCACCGCCGACTTGACCCGCGCCAATGCCGAACTGGAATCGTCCAAGCAGGCGGCCGAAGCGGCCAGCCGGGCGAAGAGCACCTTCCTGGCGAACATGAGCCACGAAATTCGCACGCCGCTCAATGCGGTGATCGGCATGACGGAGTTGGTGCTCAAAAGCCCCTTGACGGCCCAGCAGCGCGAGTACTTGATGACGGTCAAGGACTCCGGCGAAGCCCTGCTCTCGGTCATCAACGACATTCTCGACTTCTCGAAGATCGAGGCCGGCAAATTGGTGCTCGACGAAAGCGTGTTCGACCTGCGGGAAAGCCTGGGCGATACGATGAAGTCGTTCGCCTTCCGCGCCCATCAGCGCGGGCTGGAATTGACCTGCTTCATCCACACCGGCGTGCCGCGCTTCGTTCACGGCGACTATAACCGGCTCCGGCAGGTCGTGGTGAACCTGGTGGGCAACGCCCTGAAGTTCACCGACCGCGGCGAAGTGGGCCTGGAAGTGGCCGAGCAGGCCCGCTCGGGAGATGACACGATCCTGCATTTTACGGTCCACGATACGGGCGTGGGGATTCCGGAAGAAAAACGGGCGACCATTTTCGAGATGTTCGAACAGGGCGACGGTTCCATGACCCGCCGCCATGCCGGCACGGGACTGGGGCTGGCCATTGCCGCCCGGCTGGTGGCCCTGATGGACGGCCGCATTTGGGTGGAAAGCGAACCGGGCCGGGGAAGCCGGTTCCATTTTCGGGTCCGCCTCGGGCTGGCGTCGGAGCCCGGGCAGCGCTCCGCCGCCGCGCCCGCCTGCCTCGACGGCATGCCCGTCCTGGTGGTCGACGACAACGCCACGAACCGCCACATCCTCGAAGAGACCCTGCAAAGCTGGAAAATGAGCCCCACCACGGCGGCCAATGCCAAGGAGGCGGCGGACCTGCTGCAATGGGCCCACGAAGACGGGAACCCGTACCGCCTGGTCCTCACCGACGCCCACATGCCGCTGACCGACGGATTCACCTTGGCCGAGCAGATCAAGCAAGACCCGGCACTCAGCAGCACCGTCATCATGATGCTGACCTCCGGCGATCGCCCGGAAGACACGGCGCGCTGCAACCAGTTGGGCATCGCCGCGTACCTGCTCAAACCGGTGAAGCAGTCGGAACTGCTCGAAGCGATCGAGATGGCCCTGGGCATCACGGTGCCGGAAGAGGAACTGCGCCGGCTGGCGGCGCGGCAACCTAGCCACGTTTCGGGCCTGCGGGTGCTCCTGGCCGAGGACAGCCTGGTGAACCAGCAACTGGCGGTCGCCCTGCTCGAGGGGCAAGGGCATGCGGTCACGGTGGTGAGCAACGGCGCGCAAGCCGTGGCGGCGGCCCAAGCACGGCCGTTCGACCTGGTGCTGATGGACGTGCAGATGCCGGACATGGACGGCCTGGAGGCGACGGCGCAGATCCGGGCTAGCGAACAAGCCGCCGGCGCGCGCCTGCCGATCATCGCCATGACCGCCTACGCGATGAAGGGCGACCGGGAGCGTTGCCTGGAAGCGGGGATGGACGCCTACCTGGCCAAGCCGGTCTGCGCCGAGGAGCTGTTCGCAACGATCGACACCCTGTTTGCCGATCGCCCCGGGGTACCGTCGGCCGGCCCCGGCGCCCGCACGCAGGCGGTCGATTGGGCCCGAGCCCTGCAAGCCGTGCGGGGCAACCGGAAAGTGCTCGAGGCTATCGTCGCGGCCGCCCTGGAGGAGATTCCACAATTGATGGACGCCCTGCGGTCGGCCATGGCCGAGGGCGATGCGAGCAAGTTATGGCGAGCGGCCCACACGCTGAAGGGCGCCGTCCGCTATTTCGGCGCCGACGGCGTGTACGCCCAATCGGCGAAACTCGAGGAGCTGGGGCGAGCGGGCGACTTGGAGCAATGTCCCGCCGTCCTCGCCACCCTCGAAGCCGAAATCGTCCCGGTCATCGACGCGCTGGGGAAATCGACAGCGCGAGGTGTGGAATAGGCGTCCAGCCGGTCAGCGGAAATTGACAGGCTGGCAGCCAATCCCACGAAATTCGGCGGTAACCCCGGCTTGCTTGTCGCCGGGAACCGTCACGGCGCCTGATCGTCGTCGACCGTGGCGAAAGACTTCGGCCTGGGACGCTGGGCGGTCGCGCAGCAGTCGGGCCGGCCGCAGCCCTCGGTCGAGGCGGGCTCGCCCGCCCGATGGCAGCCGGGACGCAGACGGCGGTATCCGCACAACAGGCCGATTCCGAGCCCGAGGGCGGCCAGGGCAAATATCACCAGTGCGGCAACGAACTCTTGCATCATCGTGTCTGTTGGCCGAAAAATGGCTGTTCCGTTTCTAGGTGCCGGCCGCGGCCATGTAGTAGGCACACGCCGCTGTGCCGTCCCCGAGTAACGCCGTCTGCATCTGGAAACGGAAAGTGCACGGGTGCCCCGCCGGCGCTACGGCGGCGGCAGGCACGCGGCCTCGAATTCCGGGGTCATTCGTTCCACGAAGCCCGCTTCGGTGGCGACGATCAGTAGGGCCGCCAGCCTCTGCTCGGTGGCAACGCGGTAGCCCTCCTCCGGCCCGAGCACCAACAGGCCGGTGGCCAGGGCATCGGCCCGGGCGCAAGAGGGATCTAATATCGATACGGAGACCAGCCGGTGTTGGATCGGGCGGCCGGTGCGAGGGTCGATGATGTGCGAATAGCGCTTGCCCCCCCGCTCGAAGTAGTTGCGATAATCGCCGGAGGTGGCCAGGGCCGTATCGGCCAGTTCCACCACCCGGTGGATGCTGCGCACCCCGGCCAGGGGCGCTTCGACGCCGATCCGCCACGGCTGCCCCTGAGGATTGACGCCGCGGGCCCGCATCTCGCCGCCGAGGTCGACCAGGAAACTTCTGATTCTCGCCTCCCGCAACAGCAGGGCAATCTGGTCGACGGCGTAGCCTTTGGCCACGCCGGAAAGGTCGACCTGCACCTCGGGCTTTGTCTTGCGGACGGCGGGCGGATTCAGTTGGTACTCGATGTACTCCAGGCCCACGGCGGCCTTGGCCTTGGCAATCTGCTCGTCGTCGGGTACGCGGCCGGGGGGGTGATGCTCGGGTCCGAACCCCCAGAGGTTCACCAGCGGCCCGCTCGTGATGTCGAACGCCCCCTCGGTATAGTGCCCTGCCTGGATCCCTTCGGCAACCACGTCGGCGGTCGCCTGGGAAACGCCGGTCCACTGGATGCTTTCCGACCGATTCAGCCGCGACACGTCGGATGCGGGATCGTAGGTCGAAAGCAGCCCTTCCAACTCGGCCAGCCGCGTTTCCACCGCCCTGCCCAGCGCCGCCGCGGCATCGTCCTGCTTCGGCGGGTCGACGATCTGCACGCGGTACTGCGTGCCCATGATCGAACCGGAAAGCGTCAGCACGCGGGCATCGTCCGGCACGTCAGCGGCGCAGCCGGTCAGAAGCATCGCGGCGATCACGGCCACGACCCGTCGCATGGCAATCGTCCGCTTACAGTCCGAAATCGTCAAAGGCAATGTTCTCCTCTTCCACGCCCAGGTCGTCGAGCAGGTTCAAGACGGCCTGGTTCATCAGCGGCGGCCCGCAAAAGTAGTATTCCACGTCCTCCGGCGCCGGGTGACGCTTCAAATAATGCTCGTAGAGCACCTGGTGGACGAAGCCGGTGGGGCCGTCCCAGTTGTCCTCCGGCAAGGGTTCGGAAAGGGCGAGGTGCCACTCGAAGTTCGGGTTCTCCTCGGCCAGCCGCTCGAACTCGTCGGTGTAGAAGGCTTCGCGGAGGCTGCGGGCGCCGTACCAGTACGAGACCTTGCGCCGCGAATGACGCCGCTTGAGCAGTTCGAACAGGTGCGAGCGGAGCGGGGCCATGCCCGCCCCCCCGCCAACGTAAATCATCTCGGCGTCCGTCTGCTTGATGAAAAACTGGCCGTAGGGTCCCGAAATGGTCACCTTGTCGCCCGGCTTGAGACTGAAGATGTACGACGACATCTTGCCGGGCGGGGCGTTGGGCGCGTCGGGCGGCGGGGTGGCGATCCGAACATTCAGCATAATGACGCCCTTCTCGCCCGGGTAGTTCGCCATCGAGTACGCCCGCGACACCGGCTCGGTCACTTTCGACGTGTACCGCCACACGTTGTACTTGTCCCAATCGTCCCGGAAGCGCTCGTCGATCCGGAAGTCGCGGAAATGTACTTCGTGCGGCGGCGCGTTAATCTGGATGTACCCGCCGGCCTTGAATTCGACCTCCTCACCCGCAGGCAACTCGAGGACCAACTCCTTGATGAACGTGGCCACGTTGCGGTTCGAGCGGACCGTGCACTCCCACTGCTTGATGTCGAACACCTCCGGCGGGATTTCGATGTCGAGATCCTGCTTGACCGACACCTGGCAGCTCAGCCGAACGCCCTCGCGCACCTCGCGGCGGCTGAGGAAGTTCCGCTCGGTGGCCAGCACGTCGCCGCCCCCCTGGCGCACCGTCACGCGGCACTCGGCGCAGGTTCCCTGCCCGCCGCACGCCGAGGGGATGAAGATGCGGTTTTCGGCCAGCACGTTCAGCAGTTTGCCGCCGGTGGGCACCACGAGCGATTTTTCCGGATTGTCGTTGATGAGGACCTGAACCTCTCCGGAAGGCACGAGCCATCGCCGCGCCACTAGGACGACGGCGACCAAGGCCAGGACAATGCCCGAAAATGCAACGACACCAATAGCAATTTGGGTAATCAATGCGCGGCTCTCCTACAACATGATTCCGGCAAACGACATGAACGCCAGGGCCATCAGCCCGGCGATGATGAACGTCATCCCCAGGCCGCGGAGGCCGGCGGGGATGTTGCTGTACCTGAGCTTCTCGCGGATCGAAGCCAGCGCGACGATGGCCAGCGCCCAGCCCACGCCCGTGCCCAGTCCGAACGTCACACTCTCGCCGAAGCTATACTCCTCCTGCACCATGAAGAGCGACCCGCCCAGGATGGCGCAGTTGACGGTGATCAGCGGCAGGAAGATCCCCAGGGCGTTGTACAGGGCCGGCACGTACTTGTCGAGCGTCATCTCCAGGATCTGCACGATGGCGGCAATCACGCCGATGTAGGTGATCAGCCCGAGGAACTCCAGGTTCAACTCCGGCAAGCCGGCCCAGGCGAGGGCCCCTTCCTGGAGCACATAGCGAAAAATGAGGTTGTTCACCGGCACGGTAATGCCTTGCACCACGACCACGGCAACGCCCAAGCCCAGGGCGGTGTCGACCCGCCGCGACACGGCCAGGAAAGTGCACATGCCCAGGAAGAAGGCCAGCGCCAGGTTCTCCATGAACACGGCGGTCAGAAAGATGCTGAGGTGATGTTCGAACATGGGTCGGCTTCCCGTCCAGGCAAAGGGGACAGTCCCGTTTTCGCGGCAAGTTAGGTCGGCTTGTCGGGGGCCCGGCGCCGTGCCGCGAAAACCGGGACAGTCCCCCGCGAATGCTACTCCTCTTCCACTTGCTCGGGCTTCCAGGTCCGCAACGCCCAAATCAACAGCCCGATGATGAAAAACGCGCTGGGGGCCAGGAGCATCAGCCCGTTGGCCTCGTACCAGCCGCCGTCGCCGCCGCCATCCCGGGTGACGGCGAGGATCGTATATCCGAGCAGGGTGCCGGAGCCGAACAACTCGCGAATGGTGCCGACGGCCAGCAGGACTACGCTGTAGCCGAGGCCGTTGCCCATCCCGTCGAGGAAACTCAAGGGCACACCGTTCTTCATGGCGAACCCTTCCGCCCGGCCCATGATAATGCAGTTGGTGATGATAAGGCCCACGAACACCGCCAGTTCCCGGCTGATGTCGTAGGCGTAGGCCCGCAGGAACTGGTCGACCAGGATCACCAGCGAGGCGATTATGGTCATCTGCACCACCATGCGGATGCTGGAGGGCACGATCCTGCGAATCGCCGCCACGGCCATGTTC
>SKJM01000600.1 GCA_007122045.1 Planctomycetales bacterium
TTCGCCTCGGCGGCCCGCAGGGCGGCCGCGGCGCGCCGGGCGGCCGCCGCGCGGTCGCTCTCGGCAATCCGACCCATGGCCTCCTTGGCGGCCGCATCGGTGTCCGGGTCGCCACAATCCATCAACTCCTTGAGAATGTCAATCGCGCGGACCGTCACTTCCAGGCTGTCGCCGACGGCCGCCTCTGCCAGCGCTTCGATGGCCGGCCTGCCGATCCGGCTGAGCCGTTCGCTGGCCGCCTGCCGTTCGGCGAAGCGTTGGGCGTCGAGTTGCTCAACGAGGGGCGCGATCTCGGCGGCCGAAGGCGCTTCGGGCACCTCGGCCGAGGCCGAATCGTCGCCGGCGACCGCAGCCCCGGCACTCAGCAAAGCCGCACAAGCCGCCGCCGCCAACCAGCCGATAGCGTGATTCCACTTCAACATCTCAGAGCCTCCGATGGGGGGTAGGCGAGCCGCAACGGGAAAGTTGCCCCAAGGCAGGCGGCTTCCCGGCACTCGCTTCGGAACGGTACACGTGCGCGCCGGCCCACCCGGCGCTGCTGTCTATTGTGCGCGCTTGGCCGCCGCCATGCCAGACCGGCCTCCGGATCCGGGCGAAATCGAGTCGCCGGGCTCGCTCCCGGCTGGACGAACAGGCTTGCAGCGGACACCGTGGCCTATAGTTGGAGTTCACGCTTTAGCGTGCGAACGCCGCGTGGGTCAAGCCCGGCACGCTGAAGCGTGAACTCCAACGGCCGGCCCATTCGCGCACTCCGGTCCCTCCGGTCCTCCCGGCGGCGGCGTGCACCCTCACGTCGAGCCGCCCGCCATCGCGCGAACCGCCTCGACGAGCTTGGCAGGGCCGTGGCGGATGACGTCGCAGGCGGGCAGGCCGAGTTCGTCTTCCACGCGGGCACATTCGGCTGCGACTTCCGCGTCGGTGAACCGCCGGCCGTTGACCGACACGCCGACCACCCGCCCCGGATGCAGGATGGCGGCCGTCTCCTCGTAATACTCGACCACGCGCCGCAGCGGCGGCAACGGGAACTGCTCCATGCCGTGAACGGCCGTGCGGCCCATTTCATAAACCAGCACCATGCCGTCCGGCTGCACTCCGTGCAGCAGGCTGAGGGTGACGCCGGAATAGCGGGGATGGAACAGGCTTCCCTGCCCCTCGACGACCACCACGTGGTGGTGTTCGTTGGCACGGACGAGTTTTTCGGCGGCGCCGGCCACGAAGTCGGAAATGACGCGGTCCACCGCGCAGCCGCTACCGGCAATGAGCATGCCTGTCTGGCCGGTGGCGACGAATTGGGCGTCGACGCCGGCCCGCCGGAGGCCCTCGGCCAATTCCACCGCGGCAACCATCTTGCCCACGCTGCAGTCGTTGGCGATGGTGTGGATGCGCAGGCATTCGCGTCGGAACGGTTCGCCGGAAGCCACGTCGGACTCGTCGTTGTCGCGCAGGTCGACCAGGGCGGCGCCGTGCTCCTCGGCGGCGGCCACAAACTCGGCATTGTGCTTCAGCAAATCGTGCAGCCCGGAAACCACCGTCATGCGGCGGCGGATGGCCTCGATCACGATGGGGCGCCAGTGGGGCGGCATCTTGCCGCCGGACGGGGCGATGCCGATCAGCAGGGTGTTGGCGCGGCGGGCGTCGGCCAGCCGGGCCACGACGGGAATCGCCCCGCCCACGCCGAGCACCTCCCCGGCCGTCTTCCCGGCCGCGCGGGCGTCGAGAATGGCGACCACCTCCTCGGGCTTGTAGCGGACCACGCAAATGGCCGTCTTGGCGACGTTCGAATCGCTGTAACCGTCGGTCAGAATCACCATGCGCCGGGGAGTATTCGCGAGCGTGGGCATCATAGAGTACTGGGGCGAAGGTGGCGGCAATCAAGGGGGCAAGAGCCGATTGTCGCCGGGCAGCACGCCGGTGTCAACCGAACGCGGCTACCGGAAAAGCCCGAATTCGAGCAATCAGGCAACGGGCGCTTCGCTGGGCTCCAATAGTTCCACCCGGCTGTGCACCTGTGCCCCCAACGCCTCCAGGACGCGGGTGGCACGCTCGAGCGTGACACCATGATACTCGTTGCGCTCGTCGCGCGAGACCTGGCTTTCGTGGACACCGAGGCGTTCGGCGAGTTCGCGTTGCGTCATTCCGCGGGCGATGCGAACCGATACCAGCAGTTGACCGATACCACGAAGGTTGCCGAGTTCCTCGAATTCACCGCGTTTGAGCCGCTCGTAAGCAGCTACTTCTTCCGTAAGCTGCTCGTGAAAGGAACGGATCGGATCCAGTGCCCGTTTGATTTCTTGGCCGGACAACCCCATCCTCTCCAGTTCAGCGCGTTGCCTGGCCAACCGCTCTTTCTCCTGTCGAATGCGATGGACAGCTTCTTTGTATTCGTTCTCGTTACGAATCATAACTGTGCTCCCGCCGGTCCTTCGAACTGGATCTTGACAATGCCGCGCGCCTTGCCGTCCCGCCGCGAACGGCGGAATGCCGATGGGAACTCCAACTCGTTGCCGAGGGGGTCCCGGATACCCGAATGCAAGCCGCTGAAGTGCGGGTACAATTCGACGCGATACTGGTGCCACATGGGAAGCTGCCGCTTCGGATAGCCCCGATAAGGCCGGCGACTGGCCGGATCCCATGTCCAAATCTTGTGCGGGTCCAGCAGATTCAACTCTCGCTCCAGTTCGCCACTCGCCAAGCGCATGAGGTCGCAAACGAAGTAGCCATCGATGTCATTGGGGTGGTCTTTGTCCTCAGTAAACGAGCCATCGACAAAGACCTCATCAATGCCGACTTGCCAAAGCTGTCGGACGAGGGTTTCCAGACAACCCACTAAATGGCGCCGCCACCACGCATCCCACGTGGGGTACGCGTCCACGTCAGCCGGGCCGACGACGAGGATCGATTCACGCAACTCATTGAGGGACACTTCGTAGTCGCCGGGAGGCAGCATTCCGTCGGATGTAAACTCGGGTAGGGGGCCCAATTGTGTTCTCCGCGATTCTCGAGCGGGCACATAGACATTTTAGTCTAGAATGGCATATAGGTCAAGTATGCATGGTTGCCGCCCAATTTGCCGCTACTCGCTGTCGTCGAACCGCAGCGGACTTGCCGAACGAGCGTCGCCGACCCGCACGGCCACCTTGCCGGCCAGCAGGTCGTCGAACAGCCGGCCGACGAACCCCGCCCGCCAACCCCGCGCCAGGCGGGGCACGTGGGTGGCGGGCTTCACCTCCTTCGCGTTGTAGGCGATCAGGTCGCGGATGTCGCTGGGCGTGCCCACCAGGGCGGGCGCCAGCTCCGCCTCGCGGCACAGGCTGCCCAACGCGGCAAAGAGGAACTGCCCCAGCACGGAATACTCCTGCGTGCGCTCGCGGCGGATCGGCTTCGGCAGTTGGTCCTCGGGCAATTCCAGGGCCTGCCGCACTGCGTCGGAAAGCTCGTCGACGCGCCGTCGCAGGTCGCCCCGCTCCATCCCGCGAACCGAGAGAATCTGCGCCGGCACGGCCGTGGCGCGCCGCGCCATTTCGATAATCAGGTCGTCGCGCAGCACGTAGCGCGCCGGCTTGTTGCGGCGGTGGGCCTCGGCGTCGCGCCATTGCCACAGGGCGCGCACCACCGCAAGCTGCCGGGGCTTCAGGCCGGCGTTGCCCGACACCCGCCGCCACGGCTCGTTCGATTCGCTGTCGGCGAAGGCCCCTCGCACTGCCTGCATCTCCTCCTCGAACCAGTCCAGCCGGTTCAATCGCACCAGCGCGGCGTGAATGGCGTCGCGCAGCGGGTGGAGGAACCGCACGTCGTTCAGCGCGTAGGTGATCTGGCGCTGTGTGAGCGGGCGGCGGCGCCAGTCGGTGCGGGTTTCGTGCCGGCCCGGCTTCTCGCCCAGCAGGCGCCCGATCAGCGAGTTGTAGCCGGCCGGATACTCGGCGCCGACGAAGCCCGCCGCCACCTGCACGTCGAACAGTCTCGCCGGGAGGGTGCCGGCGGCCTCGAGGCAGAACTCCAGTTCGCTGCGCGCGGCGTGGATGATCGTTTCATGCTCGCCCCCGGCCACCACTTGCCAGAACGGCGTGACGTCCGAAAGGGCCATCGCGTCGATCAGCGTCAGTCGCTCGCGCGTGGCCACTTGCACGAGGCACAGGACCGGCCGATACGTCCGTTCGGCAACGAATTCGGTGTCGATGGCGATGGAAGGCTCACCGGCGAGTTCGTCGCAGAATCGGACGAGTTCGTTCTGCCGGGTAATGGTGCGATGCTCCACGTCCCCCCCTACCACGGACCCCGGATGTAGTACACGCCCATCTGGTCGGTGTCGGTCGGCCATGGCGGCGTTGGCCGATACCACCGCCGGTCATAGACGCCGGGCCCCGGCCAGTACGGGCTGAACTGGTGCCCGATCGGAGTTATCCGCGTGTTGGCCACGCCCCACCCCCAATGCGTCTGGGCTCCGGCGGTCGGCGGAACCACCAGGGCAAGGGGCATGCCCCATTCCGGCTTGTAGTGGTAGCCGTGCCAGGGCTGCCAGGGCGTGGTCATCGCCTGCCGCGTGGCAGCCCTTCCCCTTACAGCGCCAAGCCGAGCGCGGCCGGCGGCGGCCGTCTCGGAACACCACACCATCAGCAACAGGGCTGCACACCCAAGTGCGGAAGCTTGTCTCATCGTTGGTCTCTCCTGATTTCGGGGTTGGCGGCGCAGCGGCTTCGGGGGGTAGGCTTCCAGCCTGTCAGCAGAACATCGACAGGCTGAAAGCCTGGCCACCTCTCGCGCCACTGTAGTTTATTGTCTTGCACGGCCCTAGCGCCACGAGACCCTGGCACGCGTCCAGCCGGCGCCCGGATGGTAACGCAAGTAGCTCCGACGGTGGCGGTAAAGGAACTCGTGCGGCATCAGCGGCTGGTAGGTCACGTATGTGTGGCCGACCAGGGGCGGGACCGGACGGGGGCTGGGGTACAATTCGGCGCCCACACTGTATGGTCCGACCGGCGGCACGTAGTAATTATAGAACAACTCGGAAGAGGTGTGAAAAGGATTGGCGGCTTCCGCCTGGCCGGGGCCGGCCAACCCGCCGTGCCACGCCCACAGCGCGGCCAAGACGGCAATGGCCAGAGGCAGGGTCCTTCGGAACATGGGATGGGCTCCTTGGTATTGAGGCTAAGCTGGTCGGAGAAACGACCCGGGCCGCCGGGCGGCCCGAGTCACGGCACCGGAACACGGCACCCGGCGCCTTGCCGGGGCGGCTCGCCACAAGTTTTTCGGCAGCTTCGGCAACTGCCCTGTGGCTCATGACGTGCTTTTCTGAAGTCTCGGCTTCCACCGGTCTTACGGGTGAATCTTTGTGTGCCAGATACCGCGAACGCATACAGTTTACCGAAAACACCGGCCAAAGCCGCCTGTCGGGCCGGCCGGAGAATCGGTATAATTGGCACCGTGCATTCAGGACGCACGACCGGCCCTGTTGGAGTCCCGGCTTCAGCCGGTTGGAAAAGCCGTCTAAAGGCGGCACTCCAACTTGCCGCAGCCCCGTTCTCGCGGGCCGCATCCCGCCAGCCAGGAGATTCCCACCACGGAGGTCCCATTTGGCCACACGCAGTACCTACCTTGAATCGTCCCGAACCGCAGCCGACCCGGCGGCTTCGCCTTCCGGGTCCAACGGGCGGCCTGCCGGCGACAACGGCGCGTCGGCCCCCCGGCGCCGGCGCCGCTCGACGGCGGAAACCATGGCGGCCGGCCAACGCGACATTTCCGTCAGCGAGTTCTTCGCCAAAAACCGGCACCTGCTGGGGTTCGACAACCCCCGCAAGGCGCTCCTGACCACCATCAAGGAGGCCGTCGACAACGCCATCGACGCCTGCGAGGAAGGCGGGATTCTGCCGGAAATTTGGATCCACATCGAGCGGGTGGGAGGCGACCGCTTTAAGGCGGGGATTCAGGACAACGGACCCGGAATCCTCAAGAAGCAAATCCCACTGATCTTCGGCAAGCTCCTCTACGGCTCGAAGTTCCATCGCCTGCGGATGAGCCGCGGCCAACAGGGAATTGGCATTTCGGCGGCCGGCATGTACGGCCTGCTCACCACCGGCAAGCCGGTGAAGATCATGTCGAAGGTGTCGAAACGCAAGCCGGCCCACTACTACGAAATCCAGATCGACACGAAACGCAATCGGCCGGAGATTGTCAACGGCCGTGGCGAGGGGGTCGATATCCCAACCGGTGAGGCCGGGCGGAAGGCCATCGAGCGGCATGGGATTGAATGGATCGAAGCCGACCACGGCACCCGCGTCACCATCGAACTCGAAGCCCGGTACCAGCGCGGGCGCGGCAGCGTGGACGAATACCTCGAGCAAACCGCCATTGCCAACCCGCACGTGACGCTCCACTACCTCGACCCGGAAGGCAACCAGCGCGACTACCCGCGGGTGGCCGAAGTCCTGCCGCCGGAGCCGAA
>SKJM01000857.1 GCA_007122045.1 Planctomycetales bacterium
AAAAAGTGGGGGGGGGGGGGGGGGGGCTTGCGCCGAGTTGGAGCCCCGCCTTTAGGCGGATTTTCAACCGGCTAAAACCGGTACTCCCACAGGGCGTGCCACCGCTTCAACTGCCATTTCATTCCTGCCATGAGGAGGGTGGCGGGGCGGGACAGCAAATCGCAGACTTCTGATCGAGGCCGGCGCTGCTCTTCAGAACGCACCCTCAACTGCGCAGCTTGCCCATCTTATCTCGGTTCCCAAAGCTAGGCATAGCAATTATTTATCCTGGCCGTTGTGTTGGTCGATTCGCAGGCGTGGTTGATGCGGTTTTTTGCCCTTGGCCCTGGACTATCGGCATGGGTGCGACTACAATATTAAGAATCCTGGCTTTCCGAATGCAGCGTCTGACCACGGTACAGCCCGTCGGAGAGGGAGCGTATGGCGGAACGCCATCCTTCCGACGTGTGGCGGTAAGTGTAGCCGATTCGTGCGGCGGCCGCGACGGCACCTGTCTGATGGTACGCCAGGGTTGCACCTTCCTGGGCCGATTGCTCCATGATGACCATCGGGGGACCCTCGGTCGCACACGCGATTAGGGGAATTGTCCGATGCACGGGGCATACCTTCGGTACGCAACCAAGAGCATGGCGGTTCGCCGAGGTGGAAATCCTCCGGCGGCTGCGAGCGTTGGCCGCGCCGATTTTGCTGGCATACGGCGCAGGAATGGCGCATAATCGGGTTCGGGGAAGAGTGCATCCCCGAGGTTCAATTACTGCTCTCGACCTACGTTAGGAGTACTGCTTTGTACGACGCAATACTGGAAGACCTGGAAGATCGTCCTACCACGGCCCGCGATGAAGTGGGCCTCGATTTGGTCGATTCGGAGGACGACGATCTCGACCTCGACGGCGGCGAGATGGACGACGGTCGGGACGATGACGAGGACGATGAGTCGGACTCGGAATTGGACACCGGCGGCGACGCCGTGTTACTCGTCGGGGAGGACGAGTCGTGGTCGGACGACCCGGTGCGGATGTACCTGACGCAGATGGGCGAAATTCCGTTGCTGGCGCGGCAGGAGGAGATTGCGCTGGCGCGGCGCATTGAGATCAGCCGCGGGAAGTTCCGCCGCAAGGTGCTCGAATGCGACTTTGTCATGCAGACGGCGGTGAAGGTGCTGCGCCGCGTTCAGGCCGGCGAACTGCCCTTCGACCGCACCGTCCAGGTGTCGGTCACCGATCAACTCGAGAAGCATCAGATTTTGGGCCGGCTCCCGATCAACCTCCGCACGCTGGAAACGTTGGTCAAACGGAACCATCGGGACTACCAGATCGCCACCAGCAAGTCGCGTCCGCGGGCCGAGCGCCGGGCCGCCTGGCGGCGTCTGGGCCGCCGCCGCCGCCGGGCCGTCCGGCTGATTGAGGAACTCGGGCTGCGCAACCACCGCGTCGAGCCGATGATCAAGACGCTCCAGGAGTTCAGCCAGCGCGTCGACGAGCTGCAGGCGCGCATCCGCGAGCACCGCACCCGGCAGGGCGGCCGGTCGCGCCGCCGCGAACCCTGGCTGGCCGAGTACCGCAACATCCTCCGCGCCACCCAGGAAACGCCCACCAGCCTCCGCAACCGCGTGAAGTACCTCCAGGCCATCTACGCGGAATACCAGGAGGCCAAGCGGGGGCTTTCCGAAGGCAATCTCCGCCTGGTCGTCTCGATCGCCAAGAAGTACCGCAACCGCGGGCTGAGTTTCCTGGACCTGATTCAGGAGGGAAACGCCGGGCTGATGCGCGCGGTCGATAAGTTCGAGTATCGGCGCGGCTTCAAGTTCTGCACCTACGCCACCTGGTGGATTCGCCAGGCCATCACCCGCGCCGTGGCCGACCAGAGCCGGACCATCCGCATTCCGGTCCACATGGTCGAGACGATGTCGCGGGTGCGGAACGTGTCGCGCGGTTTGCTGCAGAAGCTGGGCCGCGAACCGACCATCGAGGAAACCGCCCGCGCCGCCGAAACCTGCGTCGAGGAAGCCCGCCGCGTGCTCGCCATGAGCCGTTACCCGATCAGCCTCGACCGGCCGGTGGGCAACAGCGACGACAGCCAGTTCGGCGACCTGCTGCCCGACGGCGGCGTGCGGGCTCCGGCCAGCGGCGCGGCGCAGGGCATGCTGCGCGGCCAGATTGTGAAGGTGCTGAAGACGCTCAGCTACCGGGAGCGGGAGATCATCAAGCTGCGCTACGGCCTGGGCGACGGCTACAGCTACACGCTCGAGGAGGTGGGGCACATTTTCAAGGTCACGCGCGAACGCATCCGCCAGATCGAAGCCAAGGCCGTTCGCAAGTTACAGCAACCCGCCCGAAGCCAGGAACTGGTCGGGTTCCTCGATTAGGCGGTCCGCGCCTGAGCGCTGGAGTGCACGCTTTAGCGTGTCGGCGAATACGCAGCCGATCGCACGAGTTTCGTGGGATAGGCTTCCAGTCTGTCGATTTTCGCTGACAGGCTGGAAGCCTATCCCACACCTCGCGCCGGCGGTCAGGCCAGCGTCCACTGCGTGCCGTCGCGTTTGACGGGCCGGTACAGCGCGTCGCGCTCCTGCGGGCGGCGGCCGGCCTCGGTAATCAGGTGCCGGAGTTCCGCTGCGGTGAGGCTTTCCGGCACGTCGGAACCGGCCGACCGGTGGATGCGCTCGCGGCGGACGGTGCCGTCCAGGTCGTCGGCCCCGTAGCTGAGCGCCGTCTGCGCGAGCCCCACCCCCAGCGAAACCCAGTACGCCTTGACGTGCTCGAAATTGTCCAGCATCAGCCGGCTGATGGCCACGGTGCGGAGGATCAGGTCGGCCGAGGCGGGCTCCAGGTGGGCCATGCGGGTGTTCGGCGGGTGGAACACCAGGGGCACAAACGCCTGGAATCCGCCCGTGACGTCCTGTTGCAGCCGCAGCTCGACCAGGTGGTCGATGCGGTGTTCGGCGTGCTCGATATGCCCGAACAACATCGTGGCGTTGCTGCGCAGCCCGAACTGGTGGGCCGCGCGATGCACGCCGAGCCACGTGCGGCCGTCGGCCTTGCGGGGGCAGATCTGCGTGCGGATTTCGGGGGCGAAGATCTCGGCCCCTCCGCCGGGCAGGCTGCCCACGCCGGCCCGGATCAGGTCCTCGATCGTCGTGCGGATGGTCCGCTTCGCCACTTGCGCGAACCAGGCAATTTCAACGGCGGTACAGGCCTTCAGATGCAAGCGGGGGAAGGCCGTGTGCAATTGCCCGAGCATGTCGAGATACCAGTCCGCCGACTTCTCGGGATGGACGCCGCTGACGATGTGCAACTCGGTACAGCCCGCCTCGACCGCTTCCTGCCCGGTACGCAAAATGTCGTCGATGCTCATGACGAAGGCCCGCGGGTCGTCCGGATCGCGGCTGTAGGCGCACAGGCTGCACCGGTAGATGCACACGTTGGTGGGGTTCAGGTGCGCGTTGATGTTATAGAAAACGCGGTCGCCGTTCTTTCGCCGGCGGACCAGGTCGGCCATTTCGCCCACCTCGTGCAGGCTGACCTCGGGATGATACAAGAACTCGCCGTCGGCGGCGGAAAGCCGCTCGCCCGCCTCCACCTTCCGGCGTATCTTCGATAATCGATCTTCCAGCATAATTTTTGGCGTTATACCAGCAGGTCCACCACTCCCACGACCAGTAGGCCCAGGCTCACCGCTGCGTTGACGTGGAAGAAGGCCAGATTGACGCGGGAGAGGTCATCCGGTCGCACCACGGCGTGCTCGTAAACCAGAAGCGCGGCAATGCACGCCACCCCGACAAGATACACGATGCCGAAGGGTTCGTACACCCGGGGCAGGAGCAGCAGCAGGCCCACCATGGCGGCGTGCAGGCCCGCCGCCACGCGCAGGGCGGGGCCGACGCCGAGTCGGGCGGGCAGGCTGTGCAGGCGCATGCGGCGGTCGAACTCGAAGTCCTGGCAGGCATAGATGACGTCGAATCCCGCCACCCAGCACAGCACCGCCCCGCCCAGCACGAGCGGCGCCCAACTGAACGCCGGGCGAATGGCCACCCACGCGGCCACCGGCGCCAGCATCAGGGCCGCTCCCAGCCAGAAGTGCGAAAGCGCCGTGAACCGCTTGGCGAAGCTGTAGCCGAACAGCAGCGCCAGCACCGGCATCGCGGCCGCCGCCGGCAGCCAATTGCCCGGCAAGAACAGCAGCGTGCCCGCCACGAAGCCCAGGGAACACACCCCCGTGAACCCCGCCACGGCGCCCACGCTCAGGTGGCCCGCCGGCAGGTGCCGCCCGGCCGTCCGCGGGTTCAGTGCGTCCAGCCGCCGGTCGGCAAGGCGATTGAACGCCATCGCGGCGCTACGGGCGCACACCATGCATACGAGGATACCCGCCAGGTCGAGCCACCGCAGCGGCACGGGGGGTGAGCTGTGGGCGTTGACCGCCCAGGCCATCGCGGCCGCCAGCAGCGCGAACGGCAACGCGAACAGCGTGTGACGGAAGCGGATGAGCGAAAGCAGTTTACCGATCATGGCGCGCGGCCGCCGGGGGGCTTCCCGGCGGATCATCCTCCCCATCGCTCAATCAAGTTGTTCGGGACGTGAAGCTGGTCGAGGATGCGGGCGACAATGAAGTCGACCAGGTCGCGGATCGACTTCACACCGTGATAGAAGCCGGGCATGGCAGGCAGCAGGACCGCGCCGGCCTGCACGGCGCGTTGCATGTTCTCGATCTGGGTGATCGACAGCGGCGCTTCCCGCGGCACCAGAATGAGCGTCCGCCGCTCCTTCAAGTGCACCTCCGCCGCCCGGTGGATCAGGTTCGCGCTGGTGCCGTGCACAATCGCGCTGAGTGTCCCGCCGGAGCACGGGCAGATGACCATCCCGTCGGTGAGGAACGACCCGCTGGCGATCGGGGCCGTGCTGTCGCGGTAATGGTGATAGGCCAGCAGGCCGGGCTTGCCCGACGAAACGGCCAAGACGTTGCTCGATTCGCTCGATAGGCCCGAAAGCGACCGGAGCTTCTGCAGCTTGGCGTCCTTCAGGCTGGACCCCGTGTCGAGCATCAGTTGCGATTCGTGGAAGTAGTCGAGATCGACCGTCACGTCGAGTTCCTGCTTGAGCACGTTTTGCGCCGCGCCGCTGATGGTCAGGTGCACGTCGGCGCCGCAGGAGAGCAGCGATTCGAGCAGCCGCACGGCGTAGGGGGCGCCGCTGGCGCCGGTAATGGCCACAACCACGGTGCGTTTCATTTTTCCCCCACGTAAAGCGTGCTGATGCCGAAGGTAAACGGCGCGAACCACACGTCGCGCAACCCCGCCCCGCGCAGGCGGGCGGCCAGGGCCTCCCCTTCGGGGAAGGCGCCGACGCTGGCGGGAAGGTAATTGTACGCTGCTTCATCGTTGCGGGCCACCGTCTGGCCGATTCGGGGCAGCAGCCGGCGGAAGTACCATCGGTAAAGTGTCCGTATCGGCCACACCGAGGCCATCGAAAACTCCAAGACCGCCACGCGCCCCCCCGGCCGGCACACCCGCACCATCTCGGCAAGCCCCAAGTCCGGATCGGCCATGTTCCGCAGCCCGAACGCCACGCTCACCAATTGAAACATCCCGTCGGGAAACGGCAGCCGCAGGGCGTCGGCCTCGACCAGCGTCACGCGGCCCGCCGCTCCCAGCCGCCGGCACTTTCGGGCGGCCACGGCCAGCATGGGGCGGCAGAAGTCGGCGCCGACGATCGGAACGGCCCCGTCGCTGATCCGGCGGTAGGCCAGCGCCAAGTCGGCCGTGCCGGTGCATACGTCCAGGATGGGCTGCGGGCCGCGGGGCGGCACAAGCCGCGCGGCGCGGCGGCGCCAGCGCCGGTCGATCGAGAAGGTGAGCAGGTGATTCACCAGGTCGTAGCGCGGCGCGATTTGGGCGAACATTCGCCGGACCCGCAACGCCGATTTGTCCAAGTGGTCCGTCATCCCTCGAGCCCGTACTCCCGCCAGCGCGCGGCGACGCGCCGCACCATCTCCTCGCTCATCGCCGCCGGCAGGACTGCCGGCCCCGGCCGTTCGCCCGGCAGCTTGCGCGTGGCATCGAGCGCGATGCGCCGGCCGGGTTCGCCCGGAACGGCCGCCGGGTCGGCCGGGTCGGCCGGGCCCCCGCCGGCGATCAGGTCGCGGCCCGGCTCGAAATACGCCGCCACCGCACGCTGAACGTCGGACGGCTCACGCACGTCCACCTCGGCATCGACCAGCACCATCATTCGGACGAAACGCAGCCAGTGCGACCCCCACGCCGCGTGGGCCGCACTATGGGCCTGACCGCCGTACGCCTTGTCAATGGCCACGACGGCCATGGACCGCGACGCGCCCTCGGGCGGCAGGTCGTAATCGACCAATCCCGGAATGGAAAGCCGGGCAATGGGCAGCATGACGCGGGCCATCGCCCGCCGCATGACGGTTTCCTCGTT
>SKJM01000275.1 GCA_007122045.1 Planctomycetales bacterium
AATCGGGACGTAAGGTTGTCCACCAGGGGCCCCCGCTTACGGTATCGCTAATGTACCATGTTTCCGGCCAATCCATCCGGCCGGGCCTGATTGCCCCCAATTCGAGTGGCTGAAACAGAAACACGACGAAATGTTCCGAGCACGAAAAATGCCATTCCTGTGTTCTCTCCCCCCTGTGGCGGTGCCTGCCGTGAAATGTGAAACCTGCCGACATTCTGCCCCTTCGCACCGACCCGTCGCCGAGACGCCCCCCCCAGCGAGTCCGGCGTCGCCCCACGGTTTTACCCTGGTCGAGTTGCTGGTGGTGATTGCCATCATCGGCATCCTGATTGCCCTGCTGCTTCCGGCGGTCCAGGCGGCCCGCGAAGCGGCGCGCCGTACGCAGTGCACGAACAACCTGCGGCAGCTCGGGCTGGCAGCCCACAATCACCACACGGCACTGCGGCACTTTCCCCCCGGATTCTTGGCGGTCGACCACCACGGCGAGATGGCCGGCGGTTGGGCCTGGGGCGTGTTCCTGATGCCGTTCATCGAACAGAGCCCGCTGAAGGACAGCCTTAGTGCCAGCCGGTATACCCTCTCGCAGGTGATTGAAGACCCCGCCCTGCTGCCCATGCTGCAAATGAACCTGGCAGTGTTCAACTGCCCCACGTCGCCCATGGAACCGCTCCGCGAGTTTCGTGGGCCGGGGTCCCAGATGGTGGCCACGTCGAACTACACGTGCAGCCGGGGGTTCTTCAACTACCGGGGCGCCACGCACTTGGCCAAGCGGAACAACGGCGTCTTCTACGCGGAAAGCAACACGCGCATTCGCGACATCACCGACGGCACGAGCAATACCATCGCCCTGGGCGAGCGGACGGTGCTGCCGGAATACGCGAATGATCCAAGGCGATGGCCTTCGTGGTGTGGGCCCGGCGGATTGGGGATCGGCAGCACCGTCAGTTCCACGGTATCGGTCGAGTTGAACCATCCGACGAATATCCACGCCTTCAGCAGCCATCATTCCGGCGGCGCCAATTTCTGCTTCGCCGACGGTTCGGTGCGGTTCATCTCCGACTCGGTCGAATCGGCCACCGGCAGCGTCGACAGCGGATGCAACGGGAATCACTCCGATTTTGTCCAGGCGGCCTCGCAAGGGCTCGTGGGCGTGTACCAGTTGCTCGGCGTGAAGAACGACGGTCAACCGATCACCGATTTGCCCTAAGGCGACACAACACAGTAAGATACGAATTCGCGCCGACAGGCTGGAAGCCTATCCCACGTTTTCCGACGACAGGCTGCCGCCGGGCGACTGCCTCCCGATCCCCGAACCTGGAGACTCCCATGAAGAAGCACCTGGTATTTGCAACCGTTCTTTCCTGCCATCTCGCCTCGCTGCCCGGCGTGGCCGGGGCGCAGGCTTCCGGGGCGCCGCAAGGCCTTCGGGCCGAGGCCGCGCTGCCGAGCCGCCATCCGCACGTGGTCCGGGACGCGCTCAGGTTTTGCGAGCCGAAGCCGGGATTCTGGGTCGACCTGGGCGCCGGAAGGGGGCAGGTGGCCATCCCGCTGAACGAGGCGACCGGCAACCCCGTGGTCATGATCGACCCCGATGCGCCGGCGATGGCCAAGGGCCTCGAGCTGGCCCGCGAGAAGGGCCTGGCCGACCGCCTGTTCGCGATTGTGGGCGTAGCGGAAGAGCTGCCGCTGCCGGACAACTCGGTCGATCTGCTGGTCAGCCGCGGCTCGATCTTCTTCTGGGACGATGCCCCGAAGGGCCTCCGGGAAGCCTATCGCGTGTTGCGGCCGGGCGGCAAGGCGTACATCGGCGGCGGCGCCGGCAGCGGCTATCCCGACTGGGCCGCCGAAAAGTTGGTTGAAGGCCGCCGGGCCCGCCTCCAAGGCGACGACGCCCCGCGCTGGCGCCGGTTCGTCGAACTGCGCCGCCCCGAGCAGATGCGCCAGTGGGCCGAAGCCGCTGAACTTCCCAACTTCAAAGTGATGGGCCAAGGCGCCATCTCGGCCGACGACCCCGACGTGGGGCAAGGCGTGTGGGTGTTGTTCGAGAAGCCGGATGGATAGCGAACAAGCACGACGTCATTCATATCATTCGGCCGTGCCAATCCCTCCCGCAGCCCAAACCGAACGGCGAGAAGGCCCGCAACGGCGCAGCTTGGCAAACGCCGGACTTCCGCGTAAAATAGAAGTGCGGATGGCCGGGAAACCAGCGGTTCCCCCGAACCGGAATCGTTCATAGAAAGAGGAGCAATGCGCCTGCATAGCGTGATCGTACGCGAACTGCTTCATTATCGGTGGAACTCCGTCGCCGGGCTGGCGGCCGTCACGCTGGCCGTGGGGGCCATTGCCGCCACGGCGATGCTCCTCGGCGCCTACGAGGCCGACGCCGCCGGCGCGCTCCATGCCAAGGAGGCCCGGTTGCAGGAGCAATTGGCCGACATGCGGGGCGACGTGGACCAGGCCATGGGCCAATTGGGGTTCAACCTCACCATCCTGCCGAAGGGGCAAGAGGTGGCCGACTGGTACGCCCAGGACGAATCGGCCCCCACCATGCCCGAAGCGGCCGTCCTGGAACTCTGGGAGGCCGGCATCGACCTGCTCCGCAACCCGGTGGGTCAGTTGCGCCGCCGGGTCACCTGGCCGGAACAGAAATGGCCGATCATGGTGTTGGGGCGCGGGGTGCCCGAGCACCCGGGCGTATCGGCACGCGGGACGGCCGGCGAGCCTTCTTCGACCCCGGACGAACCGGCCCCGCTGGCGGCGCGTTACCTCCAGCCGCCCCAACCGGGCGCCGTGACGCTGGGATACGAAATCCACAACGTGCTCCGGCTTGGCGAGGGCGAGGAAATCCGCCTGATGGACCGCACCTTCCGCGTCGATCGTCGCCTGGAGCAGGAGGGCAATCGGGACGACATCACCGTGACCATGGCACTTGCCGACGTGCAGGAGTTGCTCGGCCAGCCCGGGCTTATTAGCGAAATCGTCGCCCAAAGCGCGCCCGCGGCGCTGGAGAACCTCGAAACACTGCGCGAGCAGGTGGCCACGGTGCTGCCCGGCGCCCAGGTCGTCCAGCGCGTGCCCGACACCCTGGCCGCGAAGCTGGCCACCGTGCACGCGCATCGGATCGAGCAGGAGCGGCTGGAACAGGAGCGGGCGGCGCAGGCCGAACTGAACCACGACCGCCGCCGGCTTGCCGGCCTGGTGAACGTCTTGGTCGTGGCCTCGTGCGGGCTGTGGGTCGGCTGGCTGGCCTGGAGCAACGTGTCGGAGCGGCGGGCGGAGATCGGCATTTGGCGGGCCTGCGGACTCCGCGCCCGCCGCCTGGCCGTCATCTTCCTCGGCCGCTGGCTCGCGCTCGGCGCGGCGGGAACGGCGGGCGGGCTGGCGGCGGCCATGCTGGCATCGGCGACCGCCCGCGGGCTCGGACCGCTGCCACCCGGCCTGTTGGCGGCCGCCTTGGTCGTGGCGCTGGTGTTGTCTGCCTTGGCGGCATCACTGGCCGCGCTGGCCGCGACACGCGAGGACCCGGCCACGGCGCTGCGCGCCGGCTGAGCGGCACACGCCCTCGCTTGCCGGTAGGATGGATATTTGTACCCGTAGGATGGATATTTGTGCCCGTAGGATGGATATTCTTGTCCGTCTTTGGGCGACGGACAAGAATGTCCAGCCTACGGTGTGGTGAGGTACATGATGGCATCCCGCTCGGCTCGCGGGACCGACTAGAACGTTTGGGAGAAACCAGTCCATGAACATCTGGCGAATGACCTTCAAGGAAATCGCTTTCCGCAAGTCGGCCTCGGTGCTGGCCCTGACGGCCGTGGCGGTGGCGGTCGCCGCATTGGTCGGGGCCTTGATGGCGCTCGACCTGCACCGGCGGCATAGTGAACAGGTGCTGACCTCGCACGAAGAACGGGTCGACGCCCTCATGGCGGAACTGCGCGACGAAATGCGCAAGGCCTCGCTGAAGCTCAGCTACAACCTGCTGATCGTCCCCGAGGAGCAGAACCTGCGCGACTGGTACACCGAGGGCTACGGCAGGCAGTACATGCCCGAGGAGTACGTCGACCGCCTGGCCTCCTCGAACCTGATGACGGTTCAACACCTCTTGCCCACGTTGCAGCAGCGGGTCGAGTGGCCGGAACAGGGCGGGCGGACGATCCTGCTGATCGGCACCCGCGGCTACGTACCCCACCTGCATCAAGACCCGAAGAAGACGCTCGACCTGGGGCACATGGTCCCCGAGGGCACCGTGGTGCTCGGGTATCAGCTCCAGCAGATTCTATCCGTCGAGGAGGGCGATACCGTGCGGCTCCTGGGGCGCGAGTTCACCGTCCACCGATGCCACGAGGAGCGCGGCAGCCGCGACGACATCACGGCGTGGATTCCATTGGGCGAAGCGCAGGAGATTCTCGGCCGCGAGGAGCAGATCAACGCCATCTTGGCGCTGAAGTGCATGTCGTGCCAGGGTGTGGGACTGCACAGCGTGCGCGGCGAGGTCGGACGGGTGCTGCCCGATACGCAAGTGGTCGAGATGGGTTCGCGGGTGCTGGCCCGCTACGAATCGCGCGCCCGGGTCGGGGAGGAAGCCAAGGCCGCGTTGGAGCAGGAGCGGGAGCACCACGCGGCGATGCATGCGCGGCGCGAGGCCGCGGCGGGCGCCATGAGCCCCGCGCTGATCCTCGCCGCCGCCGGATGGCTGGCCCTTTCGGCCTTCCGCGACGTGCGGCTGCGCCGCGGCGAATTCGGCATCCTTCGGGCAATCGGCGTGCGATCGGGCCGCGTGCTGGGCATGTTCGTCTCGAAGGCCGCCGTGGTGGGGCTCGCCGGCGGCGCCCTCGGCTACGCGGCCGGCATCCTGGTTGGCGTCTACTTCGGCCGCGCCGCGGAAGGCGCGTCCCAAGTATCCCTGACGCCCGCCGAGATGCTGCGCCCCGACTGGGCGGCGCTGGCCTTGACCGTCGCCCTGACCGTTTCCATACTGGCCACCTGGGTCCCGGCCATGCTTGCCGCGCGGACCGACCCGGCCATGATCCTGCGCGAAGGAGGACGTTGATGTTGGAAGCTTCCGGTTTGACGAAACAGTTCTCCGGCCCCGACGGCACGGTCACCGCCCTGAGCGACGTGTCGCTCCGCGCCGAGCCGGGCGAGTTCCTGGCCGTGCGCGGGCCGAGCGGCTGCGGCAAGACCACGCTGATGATGATCCTCGGCGCCCTGCTGCGGCCCACCGCCGGCGAGGTGCTGCTCGATGGGGAGGACCCCTACCGGCTGGCGCCCGAGGCGCGCAGCCGCTTCCGCGCCGAACGGATCGGCTTCGTTTTCCAGGAGTTTTACCTCGTGCCGTATCTTTCGGTGCTGGAGAATATCATGGCCCCCGCGCTGGCCCGGTCCCACCCCCGCGCCGAAGCCCGCGCCCGCGAACTGATCGGCCGCTTTCAACTCGACGACCGCGCGGCCCACGTCCCCGCGGCGTTGAGCACGGGCGAGCGGCAGCGGGTGGCCCTGGCCCGCGCCCTCTTCCACGAGCCCAAACTCCTGTTGGCCGACGAGCCCACCGGCAACCTCGATCCGGAGAACGCCGAGCGGGTACTCAACGACCTGACGGCCTTTGCCGAAAGCGGCGGCACCGTGCTCATGGTCACCCACCACGCCGACGCGGCCGAGTACGCCCAACACGTGCTGGACATGGAGGCCGGAAGGCTGGCCGGCGCGGTCGAGCAGCAGCGGTGAAGAAGTAGATTAACTCCACGGGAATGCCCTCCAAGAGTTCTTACAAGCTGACCATCCCTGCCCATGGTACCGAACCCGGGAGCGGTTTGGGTAGGAGGGGCGGTGCACCGATCGGCATACGTATCGGCCCCGGTGGGCTCCCCGAGTCCCGGCCACCCGCACCGTGCCCGTTACGTCGCGTCCCGTAAGCTGGTTCTTTGCGTGGCTCGCGAAGTCTCCGGCCGTGCCGCTCGACTCCAGGCTGGAAGTGCGGTTGCCAATGCGGGCGGCTAAAACAACGAGGGGCGGCCTTCCGCAGAAGGCCGCCCCCCCGGAATATCGCATCGGTTGGGGAAGATGGCTCCTGAAACTACCAACCGATGCCAATCCCTACCCGCGGCCCATAGAAGTAGACGCCACCGCGCGGCGGCGCATAGTATGGGTAGTGATAGGGGTAACGATACACCGGCGGCGGGACATAGATGCCCACTCCCGGACGCCGACTAGGCGGACGGTAGAAATCGCGCCTACCGCGACCGCGACCACGATCACGACCACGACCGCGACCACGACTATGCCGTACCTCTTGGATGGCATGGTCGGTGCCCTCCAATTCGCCATCGGCTTCGATGGTCAGAACGGCGGGCGTCACCGCCAACTCGGGTTGATTAGCCGCGGCCGGCTGGGCCACGAAAACCAGCACGCCG
>SKJM01000153.1 GCA_007122045.1 Planctomycetales bacterium
CGGCTATCGGGCTGATGGCCACCACGGCCGACCCCGCGCTGCACGCCCGCATTCGCCAGATGGCCCACGAAGATTCCGACCCGGCCGTGCAGCGCGTGGCGCGGCGGCTGGACGGGCCGTGAAGGGAACCGCCCTACGCCCGTCCGGCGGCGATGGCCATGTCTTCCAGCCCGAGGCGCTTCATCTTCTTGTAGAGCGTGGTGCGGTTGATGCCCAGCGCTTCGGCGGTGGCTTGGCGGTTCCAGTCGTTCGACTCGAGCGTGTCGAGGATGATCTGCCGCTCGGGGGCTTCGAGGGCCTGCTTCAGGCTTCGGGAGCCGATCGGCTCGGTGCGCAGCGGCGCGCCGGCGGTCAGTTCCCGAGGCAGATCGTCCAGGTCGATCGTCTCTTGCTTGCCCAGCAGGACCGCCCGCTCCACGATGTTCTGCAGTTCCCGCACGTTTCCCGGCCAGGCGTAACGCTGCAGCGCGGCCAGGGCGTCGTCGGAGAAGGTGCGGGGCGGCCGGCTGTTTTCGCGGCAGACGTCCTCGAGGAAATGGTGCGCCAGCAGCGGGATGTCGGAAATCCGGTCGCGGAGGGTGGGCAGCTCGATGTTGATGACGTTGATCCGGTAGAACAGGTCCTGCCGGAATCGGCCCTCGGCCACGGCGGCGGCCAGGTTCTCGTTCGTGGCCAGGATCACCCTCGCGTCCACGCCGAAGGTCTTGGCGCCGCCCACCTGCTCGAACTCGAAGTCTTGGAGCACGCGCAGCAGTTTCACCTGCATGGCGGGGCTGGCGGTCGAGATTTCATCGAGGAAGATGGTGCCCCCGTCGGCCTGCTTGAACTTGCCCGACTTGTCGCCCACCGCCCCGGTGAACGCTCCGGCCACGTGGCCGAACAGTTCGCTTTCCAGCAGCGTTTCGGGCAGGGCGCCGCAGGCCACCTCGACGAACGGGTTGTCGCGGCGGGCGCTGCGGCGGTGGATGGCCCGCGCAACCATCGACTTGCCGGTGCCGCTCTCCCCGGTGATCAACACGGTGGCCTTCGTGTCGGCCACGCTGTCGATCACGTCGAACACCCGCTGCATGCGGTGATCGTGCCCGACAATGTTCTCCATGCCGAACCGCAGTTCGAGCTGCGCCTTGAGCGACTCGTTTTCGGCGATGACCCGCCGCTGGTTCAGTGCGCGCTGGAGGGCCACCTGAAGCTCCTCGTCGATCAGCGGCTTGGTCAGGAAATCGAAGGCTCCCATGCGAATCGCCTCGACGGCCGACTCGACCGTGCCGTAGCCGGTAATCATGATGACGGCGGTCGACGGACGGCACCGGCGGCAATGGCTGAGCAGGTCGAACCCGTCGTGCTCGCCCAGGCGGATGTCCAACAGCGCTACGTCATATGCCTTCCGGTCGATCCGCTCCTTCGCCTCCGCGAAGGCGTCCGCCGTGTCCACCTCGTAGGCCTGCGAGCGGAGCCAGTCGGCCATGGAGGCGAGAATCTGACGGTCGTCGTCTACCAGCAAGAGAGAACCTTTGGGCTTCATCGCAATCCAATCTGATGGCTGTCCGGTGGCCGCGCGCCCCGCGGGGCTGCCGATAGGGGTAGGCGCCTCGGCAATTCGCGGTAAGGGGGGCTGGGCCTCCGACGCGTTGGGTGATACACTCCTGGGCTGTCGCACAATATCTACGTTACCCCGGGCGGAAAGTCAACGTGATAAATTGGGTAGGCGAGGGGTTTTGAGAGCGCATATCGACCCCGTACCGGACGGGGCCGTACGGCCCGCACAATCGTACTGGGGCGGCAAACGGGGAAACCCCTCGACCTGGGACATTTTTCGGCACATGGCTCGCTCATTTAGGGGGATCAAGAGGTTCCGGCAGGGGACTTGCCCCTGCCCGGAAGTAGACTATCATAGTAGGAAGTTGGAAGTATTGCGCAGCACCCCCCGGCGGAGCATCTCGCCGAAGGGGGGATGGATCCCGGGTGAGCGGCCTTCGATAGGGTCGCCCCCGCGCCGGAGGAGTGCTGCTTAACCCGCGTCCGCCTCTTTCCAGGAGACACAGATGAGTATTCGACTTTTGGTTGCCGACGACCACGAGGTCATTCGCACCGGGCTTCGTAGCCTTCTGGCCGGCACCGACATTAAGATCGTTGCCGAGGCCGCCACCGGCGATGAATGCGTCAAGCAGGCCCAGAAGGTCAAGCCGGACGTCATTTTGCTGGACGTTCGCATGCCGGACGGCGATGGCCTGGCGACCCTGGACCAGCTCCGAAGCAAGGTGCCAGACAGCTACGTCGTCATGCTGTCGACCTACGACAATCCGACGTATATCGCCAGAGCCGTAGCTTTGGGGGCATGCGACTACGTCCTGAAGGGATCGCCCCGCGAGGCCATCGTCGCGACGATCCAAACCGCCGCGGCCGGACAATCACCCAGCCGCTCCGGCGAGCTGAAGCGGATTGCCGCCACCATGAAGATCCGGCAGACCGTCGATGACGACGACGTACCGCTGACGCAGCGCGAAACCCAGGTGCTACGGCACGTGGCGCTCGGGCTGAGCAACAAGGAGATCGCCCGCTCCCTGGAAATCAGCGTGGAGACCGTCAAGGAGCACGTCCAGAACATCCTGCGGAAGATCACGGTGACCGACCGCACGCAGGCCGCCGTATGGGCGGTGCGCAAGGGCCTGGTGTAGGGAAGCGTGAACGCCAGTGGGGGTCGCGCCGGCTAAAGCCGGGACTCCAACAGGGGGGGCGCACGCGCAAGCGTGCACTCCCACGGGCTGGCCCGGCTGGCTGCAAGAACGTAGAGTTCAGTATAATGGTACGTAGTGTCGGGCGGAGGGTCTGCCCGGCAAAGGCCGGCGGCCGGGCAAGGCGTACGCGGCGCCCGGCTGTACTTTTTGACGGCGCTGTCCGTGACGCAGACGCGGAGCCCGATGACCGAAACCGCTATCTCGGTTCTCAATCCGGAAGAGTTGCTCACCCTGTTCGGCTCGCAGGACCGGCACCTGCGCCGAATCTGCGAGGCGCTGGACGTGCGTATCTCGGCCCGCGACGGCCGCGTGCTGATCGAAGGTGAGGAGGCGGCCGTTGCCTCCGCCACCGAGGTGATCGAGCGGCTGCAGCACCAGGCCGAGCGCCAGGCGATGATTTCGCCCGAGGACGTCGAACGCGTTCTGCACGGCGTCCAAAAGGGCGAGGTGACGGCCGAGTGTCCGGCGGTGGACGTGTTTCGGGCCGGCCACTCGATCCGCCCCCGCACGCCGGGCCAGGCCCGCTACCTCGACGCCATCCGGCGCAACGGGGTGGTGCTTTGTAGCGGTCCGGCGGGGACGGGGAAGACCTACCTGGCGGTGGCCATGGCCGTGGCCGCGCTGAAACGCCAGGCGGTCCGGAAAATCGTGCTGGTGCGCCCGGCGGTCGAGGCCGGCGAAAGCCTCGGCTTCCTTCCGGGCGATTTGCAGGCGAAGATCAACCCTTATCTCCGCCCCCTTATGGACGCGCTGGGCGAGATGATGGATCATGAGTTGATCCGGCGTTACACCGAGGAGGACCGCATCGAGGTCATCCCGCTGGCCTACATGCGGGGCCGGACGCTCAACGAAGCGTTCATCATCCTCGACGAGGCCCAGAACACCACCGTTTCGCAAATGAAGATGTTCCTCACCCGGATGGGGAGCGGGTCCAAAATGGTGGTCTCCGGCGACACCACGCAGATCGACCTGCCGCCGAAGGCCCGCAGTGGACTGATCGACGCGCTCAGCCGGCTGGCGGTCATCGAGGGCATCGGGGCGGTCAAGCTCAACCGGCACGACATCGTGCGTCATCCGCTCGTCCAGCAGATTGTCGACGCGTACGAACAAACGGCGGCGAAGCGCCGTCCGAAATCGAGGTAAATCCATGGCCACCGGAGGACAACGTCGCACACGCGCCGAACGCATTGCCGCCTTGGGCATTGCGCCGGGGCAGTGGGAGCGGGCGTGGGCGAACCTGCGCCAGCGCGACGTGCTCGCGCGGATCGGCGTCGCCGCCCTCGCCGCCGCGCTGCTGGCGGTGATGGTCCGGGCATGGAACCCGCCGTTCCCGTTTCGCACCGGCTACACGCCGCAACGGAACATCGTCGCCCGCGTTTCCTTCACCCGGCACGACCGCATGGCCACCGAAGACGCCAAGGAGCAGGCCCGGGCCCGCGTGCCGCGCGTCTACGTGCAGGATGCTGCGCCCTTGGAGCAGCTACGGGCCAGGCTGCGGAACACGGTGGTCGAGTTGACTGCGGCGGAGCGACTCGAGGACGCCGACGCCGCGCAGTGGGCCGAGTTCCTGCCGCCTCCCCGTTCCCAGCGCCCCCCGCCCGACGCCGAACAGCAGGAGGCCCTGTTCGAGCAGCTCCGCGCGGCCGTGGCCGGGCAGGAGAACCTCGATCGGTTCGAGGCGGCGCTGGCCGAGGCCCTGGCGCCGCTGGAGGAGCGCGGGCTGCTGAAATCGCTCGATAAGACCTTGGGCCCGGGCAATGAGCAAGAGATTGTCGTGTATCCGGCGGGTGAAGAAGAGCCCGGCCGGGTGGTTCGGGTCGGCGAAGTGCTCTTGGGCGACGGCAGCGAAGTGCGCGCGCGGCTGAAGGCGCAGTTCGAATCGGCCGAACGGGCCGACCTGCTGTTCCACTGGCTCTACCCCCGACTCGAGGACGCCGTCACCCTCCGGCTCGACGAGCGCCGCACCCGGCAGGCCCTGGAAGCGGCCGAGGCGGCGGTCGAGCCGCGCACGATCGACTACGTGGCCGGGGTGTCCGTGCTGGCCGAGGCGGGCGAGCCGCTCGACGCCGAGACGACCGAGTTGCTGGCCGCCGAACACGCGGCCTACTGCGCCGCCCGCCCCCTCGGCATGCGGCTGCTCCGCGCCCTGACCATGGCCCTGGCGGCCTTCTCGCTGTTCATGCTGTGCGGCGCCTACATGCGTTACCGGCAGCGCGGGCCGCTGGCCAGCGTGGTACGTCTGAACGTGATGCTCCTTTTGGCCATCGTCACGGTGGCCCTCAGCCGCGCCGCCTCCCACGATGCGTGGCGCGCCGAACTGGTGCCGCTGATGCTCTTCGGCATGACCATGGCCATCGTCCACCGCCAGGAACTTGGGCTGCTGCTCTCGGCCGTGGCGGCGCTGCTGGTCGTGATGGCCATCGGCCACGGCCTGCCGGAGTTCCTGTTGCTGGCGGGCGTGGCCACGACCGCCGTGCTGAACATGGGGCATATTCGGAGCCGGAGCAAACTGATTTACGTGGGCCTGGCGGCCGGCGGCGTGGCGCTGCTGATCAACCTCGCCATGGCCGTACTCGACAACCAGCCCTTCGGCACGGTGCTGCTCGGCGCCGCCCTGCGCGACGCCCTTTGGGCCACCGCGGCGGGTTTCCTGATGACGGGCCTGTTGCCGTTCATCGAGAAGACCTTCGGCGTGATGACCGACCTGAGCCTGCTGGAGCTGGGCGACGTGGCCCACCCCCTGCTGCAGGAACTCGTCCGCCGCGCCCCGAGCACCTACAACCACTCGGTCACGGTGGGCTCCATTGCCGAGGCGGCGGCCGAGAGCATCGGCGCCCGCGGGCTGCTCTGCCGGGTGGGGGCCTATTTCCACGACATCGGGAAGCTGCTCAAGCCCGGCTACTTCATCGAAAACCAGCGCGATCAGCAAAATCGCCACGAGACCCTGGTTCCCGCCATGAGCACCCTGGTGATCGTCGCCCACATCAAGGACGGCGCCGACCTCGGCCGCCAATACCGGCTGCCCCAGCCGATCGTCGACCTCATCGAGCAGCATCACGGCACCACGCGCGTGGGGTTCTTTTACGAACGGGCCAGCGAGCAGCAGAAGGCCAAGCCCGACGCCGGCCAGGTGGACGAGAAAACCTACCGCTACCCCGGCCCGAAACCGCAAACCAAGGAGGCCGGCGTGCTCATGCTGGCCGACGCCGTCGAAAGCGCCAGCCGCACGCTGGTCGATCCGACCCCCGCCCGCATCGAAAGCCTCGTCCGCGATGTCGCGCAGCGGCGCCTGCACGACGGCCAGTTCGACGAAAGCGGTCTGACCCTCCGCGAGCTGCGCACCATCGAGCGCAGCCTGGTCATGTCGCTGACGGCCATTTACCACGGGCGCCTGAAGTATCCCGATCAGCGGACCGCATAACGGCGCATTCCACCGCGAGAATCGAAACCCTTCAGCCTATGATCCGAGTCGACGTGGCCAACCGGCAGCGAATCCTCCGCATCGACCCGAAACGGTTGAAGGCGGCCGTGCGGCAGGCGCTGCGGCACGCCGGCCGGGAACGGGCCGAGGTCAGCCTGGCCGTCGTCGACGACGCGGCCATCGCCGAGTTGCACGGCCGGTACCTCGACGACGCCACGCCCACCGACGTGCTCAGTTTCCCC
>SKJM01000406.1 GCA_007122045.1 Planctomycetales bacterium
CGCGCCTGACCGGCGGCCGCCGGCCAGGGACGAGCAGGGTGGACATTCGTGCGACCCGTAGGATGGACATTCCTGTCCGTCGCGCCCACGACGGACAAGAATGTCCATCCTACCCTCAAGCGCCGGCGAGCCGCGGTGAGCAGCGGCTCGCTACAAGGCTCGGCGGTGGCGGCGCGTCCGCTTGCCAAATACCGGCTTCGGCGCCGGCTTTTCCGGCAGCGGCTCGCCAGGTTCGCGGTCCTTGGGCATCGCCAGCGCGTCGAAGCCGGGCAACTCGTCGCGCTTCAACAGCCGGTTGATGCGCATTTCGATTCGGGTCAACTCGTTGCCTTCTTCGGGGCTGACGAACGTGTACGCCACGCCCTCGCGGCCCATCCGCCCCGTACGGCCGACGCGGTGCACGTAGTCGTCGCAGAACTGCGGGATGTCGTAGTTGATGATGTGCGAAATGCTGGTCACGTCGATCCCGCGGCCCACCACGTCGGTGGCCACCAGGAAGCGGGTTTTCCCCTCGCGGAAGCTTTGCATCACGCGGTCCCGAACCGGCTGCGAAAGGTCGCCGTGGATCGCCTCGACCGCGTCGAACTTGCGGCTGAGGCGGCGATGGACCTTCTCGGTGCCACGGCGCGTCCGGCAGAAAATGATCGCCTGCCGGGGCTCCTCCCGCCCGAGCAACCGCACCAGCAGCTCGAACTTCCGTTCGGGGTCGACGGAAAAGTGATACTGCTCGATGGTCTCGAGCCCGATGTCCTTGGGCGAAAAGTCGAGCATTTCCGGCTCCCGCATGTACCGGTGCGCCAGCCGCTCGACCGGCGGCGGGATGGTGGCGCTCAGCAGCAGGGTCTGCCGGCGGCTCGGGCAGCGGCGGAGGATTTTCTCGATGTCGGGCCGGAAGCCGATGTCGAGCATGCGGTCGGCCTCGTCGAGCACCATCACGCGGATGTGCTCCAGGTGGAGGGTGTCGCGGGCGATCAGGTCGAGCACGCGCCCCGGCGTGCCCACCACCACCTCGGCCCCCCGCCGGAGTTGCTCCGTCTGCTGGCGGATGGGCTTGCCCCCGTAGACGGCCACGAGGTGGACCCGGAACCCCCGGGCAAGCTTGGCGAATTCGTCGCGCACCTGGACGGCCAATTCGCGGGTGGGCACCAGCACGACCGCCTGGGGAGGGGTGCCCTTGCCGGCGGGTTCGATCTGCTCGAGGATGGGAATGGCGAACGCGGCCGTCTTGCCCGTCCCGGTTTGAGCCTGCCCCATGATGTCCGCGCCCGTCATGGCCCGCGGGATCAAACCCTCTTGGATGGGGGTGGGTTCCAGGTACTCGGCCGCGGCCAACGACCGCAGCATGGTGGGCGACAGGTCCATCTGAAGGAAGGCGCTGCCGGCGGGAAGGGGGGGTCCGGTCGGGACATCCTGGTCGCCAAGGCGACCCTCCTCCGGCTCCGCGGCGGCGACGGCCCCCGCGGCCTCCGGGCGATCCGAATTGGTGTCCTTCGGCGGGGCCGCCGAACTCGTTTTCTGCTTGGATCGCCGGTTGCCGCGGCCGCCGGCCCCCCGCTTGCGTGGCTTCGATTTTTTCGATTCAGTCATGGCTAAAATTCAGAGCGGGGCCGATGCCCCAAGGTATGATAGGTTTCAGTCGGTTCCGCCGCCGGCCCATTCGAGCAGCATCGCAAACTGCCGGTCGAACGCCTGCTCGGTCACACCGTACGGGCTTTTGAAGAACGGGGCCAGGAAGGGCATCCGGCCGGTCCGGCCCTGCTGGCGGGCCGCTTCGGTAAGCCGCACCAGGTCCAACACTAAGGGGGCCGCCAGCACCGAATCGCAGCCTTGCCAAATGAACTGCACCGTCATCGGCACGCCCAAGAAACCGCGAAAATGGATATGGTCCCAGGCGGTTTTCCAGTCGCCCAGGCTCTCGATGTACTCGATGGAAACGTGGGTCTGCGGCCGGTAGCCCAAAATGGCGCCCAGAAGCTGGTCCTTGGTTCGCACCTTCGCCTGCTTGTTCGACGGGTCATCGAGCACCTTCCCGTCGAGGTTGCCGAAGATGTTGTGCCCGACCCAACTCATCACCGGCAGGTTGCGCCGGGCGAACAGGGGGGCCAGCACGCTCTTCATCAGTGTTTCGCCCGTCTTGCCGTCGCAGCCCATGTGCCGCGTCTTCTGCCGGCGCGCCAGTTCATCAACCGCCTCCGGCGCCGAACCCAGCGACGGCGTGAAGTTGATGTAGCTGTAGCCCGCCTCCAGCGCCGCGATGGCGTACAACGTGCTTGCCGGAACGGGGCACGCGCCGGGCTGCTCCAGCCGCCCGGCCAGCGCCGCCCAGGTGGACGGGAGTTCGCCCGCTTCGACGGGGGGCTCGGTTGACGCCACATTGACCACCACTAGGTGCTCCAACTCCTCCGCCCCGACAAACTCCGCCAGATCGGCCCGCAATCGGTCGATGGCCGCCCGGGGCGAGGGGTCGGCGGGTACCTCCGAGGACGCCAGCGACGCGATCCGCGGCCCCACGCCCAGGGCCGTGCCGGGCCGAATCCGCCGGTCGACGGCCTCCAACTCCTCCCGGCAGCCCTCGACCACTTCCGGCGAGGGTAGGCGAAACTCCCGCCCCAGCCGCCTCGCCTCCTCGAACAGCGAAAGCCGCCGGATTTCGTGGCCCGACGCCACCATATCGTCAAAACGCGGCAGCGGCAGGCCCGCAAACGCCGGAAGCTCGGTGGTCAGTCCGTCGGCGCCGATCAGACCGCGCCGCAGGGCCGCCAAGCCGACGAGCATGGTCGTGGCAACGCCGCCTCGGGCACCGATCAGCCAAATTCCAATCCGCGTTTGGGCCATGTGTATGGGGTTGCCACAGAATCTTTGCCCTGCCGTCGCCAGGGGGGCCCTTGCACTCGGGCCCGATTTTCCTAAGCTTCTCCATTGTCGGGTGCCGGTGGGCGTGCGTCAACGGGTGCCCCGGCCACGAAGCTTGCATCCCTTAACAGTAGGTCACAGTGAGGATCCCCACAATGCCCACGACAATTTCCCGCATCATCCAGGCCCTCGAACCCTCGGCCACCATGGCCATGGCCGCCAAGGCGAGGGAGTTGAAGGCCGCCGGACGCACCGTCTACGACCTTAGTCTCGGCGAGCCCGACTTCAACACCCCCGAACACATCTGCCAGGCGGCCATCGACGCCATGCACGCCGGCCATACCCACTACACGGTGGCCAGCGGCATCCCCGAACTGAAGCAGGCCGTCGTCGAGCAGTACGCCCAACGGCACGGGCTGGAGTACCAGCCGGCCCAGGTGACCGTGGCCAACGGGGCCAAGCACGCCCTGCACAACGCCTTCACCGTGCTGTTGGACCCGGGCGACGAGGTCATCATCCCGGCGCCGTACTGGGTCAGTTACGCCGAGCTGGTCAAGCTGACCGGCGCGGTGCCCGTGATTGTCGAAACCCGGCAGGACGACGATTTCCGGCTCACCCCCGAGCAGTTCCGCGGCGCGGTGACCGATCGGACCAAGATGCTCCTGCTGTGCAGCCCCTCGAACCCGACCGGCTCGATGTATACCCCCGAGCAGTTGGGCGAACTGGCCGATATCGCCATCCAGCGCGATCTGCTCGTGGTGGCCGACGAAATCTACGAGCACCTGGTGTACCCGGGCCACACGTTTGCCAGCTTCGCGACGGTGCGGCCGGGCCTGCCGGAACGTACGATCCTGGTCAACGGAGTGAGCAAGACCTACGCGATGACCGGCTGGCGGATCGGCTGGACCCTGGCGCCCGCGCACGTGGCTTCGGCCATGGGCAGCCTCCAGAGCCAGCAGACCTCCAACCCGTGCAGCATCAGCCAGCACGCGGCGGTGGCGGCCCTCCGCGGCCCGCAGACGTGTGTCGCCGACATGCTGGCCGAGTTCGTCCGGCGGCGCGCGTACGTGATCGAACGTATCGCCGGTATTCCGGGGCTGAGCTGCGCGGAGATGGCCGGCGCGTTCTACGCCTTCATCAACATCCGTGACCACCTCGGCCGGCAGTACGGCGGCGTGCGAGTCGACGATTCCGCCGGGTGGTGCCTCGAGTTGCTGGCCCAGCGCGGCGTGGCCACGGTGATGGGTTCGGCCTTCGGCAGCGAGGGCTACGCCCGCATCTCGTTCGCCACCAGCTTGGACAACCTGAAGGCCGCGTTCGATGAGATCGCCGCCTTCGTCGAGTAGTGCCGGCGCGTTGCACTACCACGCGTCGGTCACCGGCTCCCCGCCGTCGCGCGTGGCTAAAGCCCGCCACGTGCTCAGGTCGATCGTCTCGCTTGCGAACCGGACGGAGCCGTCGCCCAGCAGCACGTGGACGCCGCCCGGGTGCCGGCTGCGGGCCGCCCGCCAGCCGGGATTGCTGTGCCGCACGCAGTCGGGCTGTTCCGCGTTGGGCCGATACCAGTGTTGGCGCACTGCATCCGCCGGGCGGCCTCCCGAGCCCCCTGGACCGCAGGCAGCAACAGCGCGATCAGGATCCCGATGATCGCGATCACCACCAGCAGTTCGACCAGGGTAAACGCTTCCCGCCCATCGCCGCGACCATTGGCCGGGTTGCCGGCGTTCCCGCGATTTTTCCCGGCGAACCAAACGGCGAGGCCGCACACGGCGATCAATGCGCCGGCCACCGCGAGGTAGAGCACGACCGAGGTAGGGGATGGAGGGTGGGCCGGCTCCTTGCCGGCGGGCGGTTCCGCGTTGCCGGCCGGCTCCACCACTGGATCCGGCGTGTCGAAGGGATCCTCCTCCGGCACCTCCGGCCCGGCGGCACCCTCGGGCACCACCACGGTGAGTTGGGCGAAATGCCCGGCCCCGTCGAGCAGCATCACCCGATACGTCCCCGCCGCAAGCCCGGCGAACGCGCAGCGGCCGCGGTGGTCGGTTTGTTCGCGTCGCACTTCGTTGTCGTGGGCATCGAGCAGGCGGACCGACACGTTGCGCGCCGGCGCGCCGTCGTCGAAAGACGCCTCCACTTCAAGCCGGTCGCCGTCGACGCGGTAATCCGCCCCCATTTCGTGGGCCAGGACCGGCGCGGCATACATCCATGCGACTGCCGAACCCCACAGTATGGCATGAGGAATCGGACGCCAAGGGATCGACTTGGTGAAGATCGACATGGTGAGACCTCCTATGCAAGGGAACGTGCCGGCCGTGGCGCGACCGTTCGAGTTCACGCGTCAGCGTGCTGAACTTCCACACCACGGCGCTCTTGACACGCTGAAGCGTGAACTCCAGCACGGGGCTCAAGGGCGGATTTCCAGAGTGAGCGTTCCGGTATACGAGTCGAAGTCATACTCTTCCCGCGTCTCGCCCGAGGTGAGCCGGCGCGACTGAACCATTACCGACCAGACACCCGCCTGCTGGGGCCGCACGACGGCAATGCCTTCGCGGTCGGTCGAGATGGCGTAGCACCAGGCCTCCTCGGGTTCAAAACCGGCATAGGTGGCTAGCAGCAGTTCCCGCGCCGCCGGTTCGCCCTCCACCAGCACTTGGAAACGCACGTCGCGCCCGGTGCGCCACTGCGCCGGCCCGTCCAGCGGGACGATTTCCACGGGCAGCCCCGCCGGCTCGATGGCAGCGGGCTGCGGCGGACCGACCACAATCAGGGCCTTGGCCGCGTGCCGGCTGCGCTGGGCGAAGTCGATCCGGCCCTCGGTGACCTCCGATTTCGGTCCCCGGCGAAACCTCCGGTTTCCTTCGGCGTCAAAGACGAACGTCAGGACCGCGGGATGGCGGGCGGCGACGACCTGGTAGACGCCCGGCTCGTTCAACCGCAGTCGATTGACGTGCGTGGAGAACCCGGCCGCCTGCAAGGGTGCAGCAACGCCTTCCGGCGAGACGATCGCATACCGCTCCAGCGCGTCGGCATCGAGTTCGCCATCGTCACTCAGACCATGGCCCCACGCGAGGCGGGTCGCAGCCTGCTCTCCCGGCTGGGCGAGTGTGAACGGGCTGGCCACCGCCCTGAGTTCGTGCCCTGCCGCTTCCCATGCCCCGGCCGGCAGTACCAGCGAGGCTGCTAACAGGGCGTACATTTGCGTCTGCGTCATGGTCTCCCTCCAAGTGAAACAGTGGAGCCCCCGGCAAAGGGGGTAGTGTTACGATTCCGGAAGTCATATTATCACAGCCGCGGCAACGGGTCAACCGTCGCCTCGCCAAAAAGGAGCAGGGTAGCAGGCACGCTCCGCCGTACCGTCCGCCAACACGCAAGAAGGTGGCGCGCTTGCCCACAGTTGGCAAATAGAAAACAGAACCGCCGCAGACGCGCCGCGCATCAATGCGAACGCAAGTGGAAATCGGCGCTCGTCGTGCCCGAGGCCGGAACCTCGAACGTCAGCGTCCCGTCGCGATAGCGTGCGGGAAGCCGTTCTTC
>SKJM01000079.1 GCA_007122045.1 Planctomycetales bacterium
CATCCGGACCGTGTGCCCGCTTTTGCCCGCATAGTGGGCCAACTCGCTCAGGTCGGCTATTTCGACGGTTTCCGCATGAGCCAACACCGACCCCGCCGTGAGGGCGCCCCCCAAGCACAGCGCCGCAATCCATTCCCTACGCATCGCTTCACTCGTTTTCTTTGAGTTGCGCGAACAACTTACTGGGAATCGAGGCTCCGGTTGTATTCCGGCAACGGGTTGCCGTCGTCGTCGAGTTTGCCCGTAGCCCAAAGGATGCCGCGGGCCATGGTGTCGAGGAACACCGGATCGGCCACGGCGCGGTTGTCGTGCCCGATGGTGGTGCCGAACACCGGCGCGTCGCCATACTGGTGCGTCCAGTACGTGATGTGGCTCCGGCCTTCCTCGTCGTCGCAATCGGCCAGGGGCGTAATACCAGAGCTTACGTCCTCGACAAGATACAATTCCACAGTGACCGGTTTCCACGTTTCGCCGAAATCGCGCATGATGGGGTGATCCGGCGCGAGGTTCCGCAAGGTGCGGGGCCGGTTGCTGGTGTGGCGGCGCGACGTCAGGCCCGTGAACTCGTGCCACCGATCCACCTGGCGGCCGAAGTGCAAGGCGTTGTGGATAAAGATGGCCGGGACGCCGGTCTCGCGGTGGGCGTCGGCAATGCGGTCGGTCAGGTCCTTTTGCCGCTCCACGGGCATCCGGCCAATGCCGATGCTGTACAGGACCACGTCGAACGGTTCGATCCAGTCTTCGTCTTGAAAGCGGGTGGGCTCGAAATCGTTGCGCCTGCGCGCTTCGTAGTCGAGCGTCCATTCCGTGTGAATCCGTTCGCTCACGCCTTCCGCGATGATGGTCTTCTGGGCCTCGAAGTCGTGCCATCCGCCGCCGGTAACCAGGAGGGCGCGAATGGGCGGGACCGACTCGTCGGCACGAGCCGGGCCACAGAAAAGGCTCCACGCCGCGGTGGCAACCAGGACGAGCGTTCCGAGATACTTGGCCGTTTTCAACATGGTACTTCTCCTTGTGCGGTAGATAATAGGACCTCATCGTGCCGACTGCGAGCCCGGTCCTGCACCGGCTCAGTCGGTGTCGAGGCTCCGGTTGTATTCCGGCAACGGGTTGCCGTCGTCGTCGAGCTTGCCGGTGGCCCAGAGCACGCCGCGGGCGAGGGTGTCGAGGTACACCGGGTCGGCCACCGCGCGGTTGTCGTGCCCGATGGTCGTGCCGAACACCGGCGCCTCGCCGTACTGGTGCGTCCAGTGGGTTACGTGGCGCCGGTCGTGACGCTCGCCGTAGCAATCGGCCAGCACCGTCACGTCGTCGCCCACGTGCTCGATGGTGTAAAGCTCGACGGTGGCCGGCGTCCAGGTTTCGCCGAAATCGCGCATGATCGGGTGGTCGGGCGCGAGGTTCTTGATCTCGCGCGGCCGGTTCGACTCGTGGCGGCGCGAGGTGACGCCCATGAACTCGTGCCACTGGTCCGAGTCGCGCAGGCTGTGCAGCGTGTTGTGGATGACCACGGCGGGCACGCCCGACTCGCGGTGCGCATCGGCAATGCGGGCGGCGAGCGGATCGTGCTCCCGCAGCCTGGTCAGGCCGTGGTTGTGGATGACGATGTCGAACCCGTCGATCCAATTTTCGTCCTCGAAGCGGGTGGGCGAGAAGTCGGCCCGGCGGCCGGCCTCGTGGTCAACGGTCCACGCGATGTGAATCCGTTCGCTCAGTCCTTCGGTAATCAGCTTCTCCTGCGTTTCAAAGTCGTGCCACCCGCCGCCGGTGACCAACAGGGCTCGAATGGGGGAGGCGTCGTCTTCGGCAATCGCCGGGCCGACAACCAGCAGGGCCACAAGCAAGACGCAGAAACGTTTGGCAAGCGTCAACATGGGGGGGCTCCTTAGGGGGGCGATGAAACACGAATGCCGGAACTACAGCACCGGCGCCGCTGAGGACGCCCTCAGCGGTCAAACACTATCATAGGGCACCGCACCACCACAGTCAAACGCGCCAAACCCCGCCCCACACGGTCCCCCGCGGCTCGCCGGGCGCATTGCGGAGATGCTTGCGGTGGGTTGGGGAATGCTCGAACGTTGGCCGACGACGGCACGCGGCCCTCATCGGAATCATTCACGTTGCCTTGGCGGCGGCAGCGAAGTTGTCCAAACCCTGGCGAATGTCGTCCAGCGGATCGCGGGGGTTCAGTTCATATTCCAGCGAGATCGGCGCGTCGAACTCCACCTCGCGCATCGCCTGGCACATGCCTTCCAGATCGATCACGCCCTCGCCCAAAATGGTTTCGGGCGGGTTGTCGCGCGCGATCCGCGCGTGGTCCTTCAGGTGCATCCCGTACAGCCGGTCGCCCATGCGGCGGACCATTTCCACGGGATCGTCGCCGGAGCGCATGCAGTGGCCCGTGTCGGGGCAGAAGCCGATCCGCTTGTCCCACGGCTCCACCGCATTGAGCGAATCCTCGATCCGGTCGTACCTGTGGCCCGGCCCGTGGTTGTGGATCCCGATCTTGATGTCGAACTCCTGGACCAATTGGTCGAGGATCGGAAACGAGTCGGGCGACGGGTGGGCCGACAGCAGCGGGATGCCGGCCAATTTGGCGAACTCGAAGACGCGACGATTTTGCGCCTCATTCCCGCCGAAATTATGCACGCCGTGAACGGGGAGGTGCATGTCGTGCGGTTCGAGCAGGGCCGCCACCTGGGCAATGCGCGCTTCGTCGTGGGTGACCGGGTAATGGCGGGGATAGAACTCGACCCAGTGCAGCCCCAGGTCGGCGACGTGCTCGATGGTCTGCTCCAGGTTGAAATGCCGCAGCGAATAGCTTTGCAGGCCCATCTTGAAGCCGCCGTATTTTTCGATCGAAGCCGCGCGGCGGGGCGACGCTTGGGCCAGCCGCAGGGCGCCGCCCACGCCGGACAAAGACAGCAATGCGGCCGTCCCGCCTCCTGCGAGTAGTTGGCGTCGGGTGATCGGGTTCATGGTTGCCACTCCTTTCGGTTGGGGGGCGGGCGCGAGGTGGGGTAGCGATCGTGCGAATCGTCATCGGCAGGCCGTGGTGGGGCTAAATCGCGATGACGCCGCGTTGCCCGCCGGGGGGTTGGCGTCTCCAGCAACTAATAGTCTAGCACTGGCGCGGCAGGTTGTCAAACCGCGGCGGCTTTTTCGTCTCGCATCCAGACGGTGAGCCGGGAGGGCGCATCTAGCCAGATGGGCCATAGACAGCGGCAGGGCGGGCGGTTCCCGGCTGCTTGACAACGCCCGGCATCGGTGCCACACTTCTGGACACGATGTAAGGAACAACCTCCCAATCCCCCTCAATGACTACACCGAGCGCGAGGAGGACATCCGCGGCCAGCGCCGGCTGTCCAGCGGCACGTTTGCCCTGCAGGCGCACGACCCGGGCAGCCGCATGTACTTCCGGAACATCTACGTTCGCCCGCTCGAGGGTGACACGTTCCCCATCGTCGAAGCCCCCGATGCGCCGGCGGAGGGGCTGGTCAACGTCGTTCCGCCCGACGCTCCGATCGTACCGCTGCCCGCCGACGACAGCCCGGACGATGAAGGCGTGCGCAACGCCATCGACGGCGATGCGAACACGAAGTACCTCAACTTCCGCGGCCACCGGGAGCCGGCCGGGTTCGAGGTGACGATCGGCCGCCCGGCCGTGGTCACGGCCCTCCGGCTCACCAGCGCGAACGACGCCCCCGAACGCGACCCGGCCGGGTACCGGATCGAGGGCGCGAGCGCGGACGGGCAGTGGGTCGAGATCGCGGCCAGCTCGCTCGAGCCCTTCCGGGGCCGCCACGCCGCGCAAGCCGTGCGTTTCGACAACGATCGGGCCTTCACCCGCTACCGCGTGCTGTTCCCCGAGGTCCGTGACGCTGGTTCGGCTAACAGCATGCAGATCGCCCGGGTCGAACTGATGGCCGAGCCGTCGGAGCAGTAACGCCGCAGTTTGTGTCGATCGTTGCGGCGGGAAGATGGGACTGTCCCCCTCGCATAGAACAAAGAAAACAGCCCGCGCCGCCGCAACGTTGTGCACCGCGCCTCAAAGCGTTGCGCCCGACCATTCCCATGAACGACACGATGACCGATTCCTGTTTCAACCGAACCGAAGCCGAAGAACGCCGGTACCTTACCTCCATTCAGGGCCGGATTGCCGCCGAGCACGAGGCCCTCGGCAAGAGGGTCCATGCACGACGCACCGAAATGGTCGACCTGCAGGTTTACCTGCAGGAGAACAAGGCCGATCTGGACCACGTCGAAAAGGCCTCGGCGCGCCAGTCGATCGAACTGATGGCGAGCATCGTCGAGCATGGCGTCTTGCAGAGGATGCGGCTGTCGAAGCTTCTGCAGTCGCCCTACTTCGGCCGGATCGACGTCGCCGCCGAGCACGACGAAGTTCGGCCTACGTACATCGGCATCCACTCCTTCTCCGAGCCCGACGCCGAGGCGACGCTCATTCACGACTGGCGCGCGCCCGTCTCCAGCATGTTCTACGAGTTCGAACTGGGCGATGCGCACTACGACGCCCCCGAGGGCCGCACCGAGTGCAGCCTGGTGCGCAAGCGGCAGTACCGAATCGAGCATCGAGAACTGAAGTTCATGCTCGAAACCTCGCTGAACATTCAGGACGACATCCTACAGGAGGAGTTGAGCCGCGCGTCGGACGAGAAGATGCGCAACATCGTGGCCACCATCCAGCGCGACCAGAACGCCGTCATTCGCAACGATCGCTCGCATACGCTCATCATCCAGGGAGCGGCCGGCTCGGGCAAGACGTCCATTGCGCTGCACCGAATCGCCTTCCTGCTTTACAAGTACAAGGATTCCATCCGCTCCGACCAGGTCCTCATCGTTTCGCCCAACAAGGTGTTCGCACACTACATCTCGCAGGTGTTGCCGGAACTGGGCGAGGAGATGATTCAGGAAACCACGATGGAGGCGCTCGCCTCCGACCTGCTCGACGACAAGGTCAAGTTCCAGACCTTCGCCGAGCAGGTCGCGCACTTGTTGGACGGCGGCGACGAACCGTACGGCGAAAGAATCCGGTTCAAAGCCACAGTGGGATTTCTGAACAAGCTCGACGAGTACGGGCGGCTGGTGCGAAGCAGCAGGATCAAAGCCACGGATGTCAAGGTGGGCCTGCTCACCGTCGAAGCCGCGTGGATCGAGGCGCAGTTCCGCCGCTACGCCGGGCGGGCCTCCGCCGAACAGCTCAGCGGCGCGGTCAACGCCGTGGTGGACCGCATGCGCATTCGGCACTGCAAGGAGGTGATGGGCAAGGACCGCACCCAGCTACGCGCTGAGCTGAAACGCATGATGACAACCACCACGTTCAAGGCGGCGTACAAGGAGTTCTTCACCTGGCTGGGCGAGCCGCAAATGTTCAAGCAGCTTCGCGGCAAGTACGAGTATGCCGACGTCTTCCCGCTCATCTACCTCAAGATGCTCATGGAAGGGACCGCGCCGATGAACCACATCGAACACGTGGTCATCGACGAAATGCAGGATTACACGCCCGTCCAATACGAGGTGCTGGCCAACGTGTACCCGTGCAAGAAGACGATCCTCGGCGATCACAACCAGTCGGTCAGCCCGCTCAGCGCGTCCTCGGCCGAGGCCATTCATGATGTGCTGCCCCAGTCGGAGTGCATCCACATGCACCGGAGCTATCGTTCGACGCTTCAGATTGCCGAGCTTGTCCAGAGCATCCATCACAACCCGAACCTGATTCCCATCGAACGGCACGGCGAGAAGCCCACGGTGGTCGCGTGCCGGAACGGCGCTGGGGAGGTGCGCCACATCCGCAGCGAGGTTGAGGCGTTTCCGGCGTCCGGTTACCATTCCCTCGGCATCCTTTGCAAGACCCAGAACCAGGCCGACGGGCTGCACAAGAAGCTGCGCGACGGTTGCGACGACCTCCACCTGCTCAACGCCCGCAGCACTCACTTCAGCCGCGGCGTGGTGATTGCCACCGCGTACCTGGCCAAGGGGCTCGAGTTCGACCAGGTGATCGTGCCGTTCTGCAGCGATGCCGAGTACAACACCGTCATCGACCGCCACATGCTGTACGTGGCATGCACGCGCGCCATGCACAAGCTCAGCCTGACCCACACGGAACAACCTTCCCGTTTCCTGGCGGCCGCGGTACAGCGCTCCGCGGCGGCGCAAGTGCAGGCGCAATAGGACAGCCTTGTGGTCACGAACGTCGCCCATCGGCAGGTGGTGCTGACCATCCCGAAACGCCTGAAGCTTCGCACCCGCTTCGGCCGCAAGCTGCTCGGGAAGCCTGGCGCGAGGCCGTGTTCGCACTCACCTGGCCGAGAAGAAGATCGAGGCCGAGGTGGTCGAGAACATGAGAAGCTGGCCGCCGGCGACCGCG
>SKJM01000737.1 GCA_007122045.1 Planctomycetales bacterium
GGGTGCTGTAGGGTGGCGAGCCACCCGTCTGGAGTGCGGCGGCTTGACGCCGCTTTGGATTTTTTTCTTTTTGTGTTGTCCGCGTGGGACCAGCCCCTCAAGTCGATACGAAAAGCGGCCGCAAAGAGACAGAAAGCGGCGTCAAGCCGCCGCACTCCCGAGGTGGGAATCGCATGGCGCGGTGCTGACCGGCCGAGGGCCGGCGGATATAATGGAGGGAGAGGCGCGTGGCCTCCTTGAGTCCGGGCGCGAGGGCAGTCCATCGCCAAGACAACCATCCGGGGGGTTCGAAATGCATCGACTCAGCGCGGTTTTGTTCGTGGCAATCGGCCTGACGACCGCAGGTTGGTGCCCGGCCGAGGTCTTCATCCTGGAGTCGGGCGGCCGGATCGAGGGCGAATTGCTCAATCCCGATGAAAGCCCCAGGCAGAAGTTCGTCGTCCGGGTCGCCGATGGCGCGACCGTGACGCTTCGGGCCGATCAGGTGCGGCAGCTCCTCCGCGAGCGGCCCGAAGAAGCCGAGTACCGCCGCATCCGCCCCAGCTACCCCGATACGGTCGAGGGCCAATGGGCGCTGGCCGAGTGGTGCCTCGAACACCGGCTGGTGGATCAGCGTCAACGACACTTGCAACGGGTGATCGAACTGGAACCCGATCACCGGGATGCCCGCCGGGCACTGGGCTATTCCCAGTTCGACGGGCAGTGGATGACGCAGGACGAAGTGATGGCCCAGCGGGGGTACGTCCGGTACCAGGGCCGTTGGCGCACGCGGCAGGAGATCGAGCTGCTCGAGCGCGATCGCCAATTGGGGGCCGCGCAGAAGGAGTGGTACGTGACGATCAACCGGTGGCACAATTGGTTGGGCACCGACCGGGCGGGCCAGGCCCGGCAGAACCTGCTGAGCATCGACGATCCCCACGCCGTGCCCGCATTGGCCGCCCGGCTGACCGACGCCCGGCATCCCCAAGCGCGCATCCTGTTCGCGCAGGTGCTGGCGAGGCTCGACACCCCCGAGGCGCGCGAGGCGCTGGCCGAGGCAGCCATCGACGACCCCGTGGAGGAAGTTCGGCTCAGTTGTCTCGATTATTTGAAGCCGATCGATGATCCGGCCATGAACGCGTTTTTTGTGGGGAAACTGAGAAGCCGGGACAACAACACGATCAATCGGGCGGGGATCGCGCTAAGCTACGTCGGGAACGAGACGGCCGTCGGCCCGTTGATCGACGCGCTGGTTACCACGCATACCTTTCGGCTGGGCTCGCAGAACCCCGGCGCCATGAGCATGAGCTTTCCCACCGGCGGGACGCCCGGCGGCGGCGGGATTTCCATGAACCCCCAGCCGAAGGTCATCCGCAAGCAGATGCGGAACGCGGCCGTGCTGGAGGCATTGGTTGGGCTTACCGGGCAGAACTTCAGCTACGACCAGCGGGCATGGCAATTCTGGCACGCCTCGCAGCGCCGCCGCGACCGCGTCGACGCCCGCCGCGACTAGAGTATACAGATGTGCGGCATCACCGGCGGCGTGTGGACCGATCCCTCGAAGGCGCTCGACGCCCCGACGCTCGCGCGCATGATCGACGCCCTGACGCACCGCGGGCCCGACGGGCGGGGCGAATTCCCCGCGGGCAACCGGTTGCAACCGGGCCGCGGGGCGGCGCCCGGGGTGGCCCTGGGCCACCGGCGGCTGGCCATTCTCGACCTGCCCAGCGGCGCCCAGCCGATGTCGAACGAAGACGAGACGGTTGGGGTGGTCTTCAACGGCGAAATCTACAATTTCAAGCGGCTGCGCCAGAAACTGCAAGAGGCCGGGCACCGCTTCCGCTCCCAGTGCGATACCGAGGTGCTGGTCCACCTGTACGAGGACCGCGGGCCGGCGATGCTCGACGAGCTGATCGGCATGTTCAGCTTCGCCCTATGGGATGCCCGCAGCGCCCGCCTGCTGCTCGCCCGCGACCGCCTCGGGCAGAAGCCGCTGGTGTACCGGCACGAGCCGGGGCGGCTGGTGTTCGCCAGCGAGTTGAAGAGCCTGCTGGCGGTGCCCGGCCTGCCGCGCGCCTTGGACCCGCAGGCCCTCGACGAGTACCTGACGTACCAGTACGTGCCGTATCCGCGGTGCATTTTCCAGGGGTACGCCAAGCTGCCGCCCGGCTGCTATGCCGTTTGGGAAGCCGGCCAGCTCGAGGTGCATCGGTACTGGCAGCCCGACTTCAAACTGGAAGCGGTGCGCCCTTTCGAGCAGGCGGCCGCTGAGCTGCGGGCCCTGCTGACCGAGAGCGTGCGGCTGCGGCTGCAAAGCGACGTGCCGCTGGGAGCGTTTCTCAGCGGCGGGCTCGATTCGACCATCATCGTCGGGCTGATGCGCGAACTGGGCGCCGCGCCGCTGCGAACGTTTTCCATCGGCTTTCCGATTCCCGAATACGACGAAACCCGCTACGCCCGACTCGCGGCCGAGCGATTCGAGACCGAGCACGAGGAGTTCCGGGTCGAGCCTCGTGCGGTCGACATCCTGCCGAAGCTCGTGTGGCATTACGATGAACCGTTCGCCGACAGTTCGGCCATTCCCACCTGGCACGTGGCGGAACTGACGCGGCGGCACGTGACCGTGGCGCTCAGCGGCGACGGCGGCGACGAGTTGTTCGCCGGGTATGCCCGGTACCGGGCGGTGTGGCTTGGGGCGTGGTTCGACCGCCTGCCGCGGGCGGTGCGCGGGGCGCTTACCGCGGGGGTGTGGCAACGGTTGCCGGCCAGCGCGCGGCAGAAGTCGCTGCGGCGCCGGTTCAAGCGGTTCGTCGAGTCGCTGGGCCAGCCGCCCGACCGGCGCTACCTGGAGTGGATCGCCATCTTCGGCCGGGCCCGCCGCGCGGAACTGTACACCGACGAGTTCGTGGCGTCGCTGCCGGGCCCCGATCCGGTCGAGTTCCTGCAAGCGGCGATGGCCCGCGCCGCCGGCCGCGATCCGATCACCGCCATCAGCCTGGCCGACCTGACCACCTACCTGCCCTGCGACCTGATGACGAAGGTGGACATCGCGTCGATGGCCCACGGGCTGGAATGCCGGCAGCCGTTCCTCGACCACCGCGTGGTGGAGTTGGCCGCCGGCATGCCGATCGGGCACAAGTTCCGCCGGGGCTGCGGCAAGCGGCTGCTCCTGCACGCCTTCGCCGACCTGCTGCCCGAGCCCATCCGGCGCCGTCGGAAGATGGGCTTCGGCGTCCCGCTCGATTACTGGTTCCGGAACGAATTGCGTGCGATGGCCCGCGACGTGCTGCTCGACTCGCGGGCCCTCGGCCGCGGCTATTTCCATCCCGACTCGGTGCGCCGCCTGTTGGACGACCATCAGCAGGGCCGGTTCGACCACGCCGCGCGGCTGTGGTCGCTGCTGGTGCTGGAACTGTGGCACCGCCAATGGGTGGATGGGGGATAGGTCCAGTTTGGCAACCATTCGCGGGGGACTGTCCCAGCCCTTGCGCAAACGGCACGGAAAAACTATACTGATCGGTCATGTCGCAGGAATTGTCAACGCCGTTGCTCCATATTTCCGGGCTTTCCGTCCACTTGAGCGGGAGGGCCGTGCTTACCGGCGTTTCGTTCGACGTCGCGCCGGGCGAATACGTAGTCATCGTCGGTCCGAACGGGGCGGGCAAAACCACCCTGTTGCGCTGCCTGGTGCGCATCCTGCGCGGCGAAGGAACCATCGCGCTTGCCGGGCGGCCGCTGGAGACCTACCGGCAACGCGAGTTGGCGCGCCTGATTGCCTACGTGCCGCAGGTGGGCAACTGGGCGGCGCCGTATACCGTCGAACAATTTGTGGCCATGGGCCGCTATCCGCACCTCAGCCCCTTCTCCTCGCTCAGCCGCGAGGACCGGCGCGCGGTGCGCGACGCACTCCAGCGTACCCGCACCACCGAGTTCACCCACCGCATGCTCGATACGCTCAGCGGCGGCGAGCGCCAGCAGGTGGGCATCGCCGCGGCGCTGGCCCAGGGCGCACGGCTCCTGCTGCTCGACGAACCGACCACCTTCCTCGATTACCGGCACCAGGCCGAGGTGCTCGCCCTGCTGCGCGAGGCCAACCGGCAGACCGGCGTCACGGTGCTGGCCGTCACACACGACCTCAACCACGCCGCCCTCGAGGCCGACCGCGCCGTGGCGCTGCGCGAGGGCGCGGTCGCGTTCTGCGGGACGGCGCGCGAGTTGATGGACGCCGACGTGCTCCGCCGCGTTTACGCCACCGACCTGCTGCTGGTCGAGCACCCCGCCGCGCCCATCCCCGTTGTCGTCCCCCACGCCCCCACCTAGCAGGCACGCTCCGCCGTGCCGTCCGCCAAATCACCATCCTTTATCCACCATCCACCCTTCTGTTCGGCCCTCATGCCACGCTCGGTCCCGCTTATCGCCTTGCTCCTGTTGACCCTAGCCGTCACGGCCGCCGCGCCGTTTGTCGGGGGCGAGTGGATCGGGCTCGGCGCGGTGTGGGGCGAGGCCGAGCCGGGCGACGTCGACATCCTCTGGCAGCTTCGCATTCCCCGCGTGGCGGTGGCGCTGCTGGCCGGCGCGGGCCTGGCCATCAGCGGCATGGCGTTCCAGGCCATGTTTCGCAATCCGCTGGCCACCCCCTTCACGCTGGGCACCAGCAGCGGGGCGGCGCTGGGCGCCTCGCTATGCATCCACCTCGGCTGGCGGGCCGGCGCCCTGGGCATCTCGGCCGTCACCGCTTGCGCCTTCGCCGGCGCCGTGTTGTCCATCCTGCTGGTTTACGGGTTGACCCGCGCCCGCGAGGGCTTCTCCACGGCCACCATGCTGCTGGCCGGCGTAGCGGTGAGCTTCTTCTTTTCCAGCCTCATCCTGCTGTTGCAGTACCTCAGCGACTTCACCCGCACGTTCCTGATGATCCGCTGGGTGATGGGCGGGCTGGACCGCGTGGTGGGCTACGGCGACGTGTGGAGCGTCCTGCCGTTTGTGGGAACCGCCGCGTTGGTGGTCTTCTACCTTACCCGCGAACTGAACCTGCTGACTACCGGCGAGGAGCTTGCCGCCGGGCGCGGCGTGGCAGTCAACCAAACGAAGGTGCTGTTGTTCTTCGCCGCCTCGATGGCCGTGGGCGGGGTGGTGGCCGTGTGCGGGCCGATCGGGTTTGTCGGGCTGATGGCGCCGCACATCTGCCGCCTGCTGGTCGGCGCCGACCACCGCACCCTCGCCCCCGCCACGCTCCTGTTCGGCGGCGGCTTCCTGGTGGCCTGCGACACGGTCGCCCGAACGGTGATGGCGCCCACCGAGCTTCCGGTCGGCATCATCACGGCCCTGCTCGGCGGCCCCTTCTTCCTGTGGCTGCTGCTGACCAACCGCCGGCTGGGGTGAGGGCGGGGAGTAGAAACGGCACTTCGCCCGGCAACGGAACGCAGCCTCCAGCACGCAGGATGGACACCCTTGTCCGTCGTTGGCTGACGAGCAGAAACGTTCACGACGCACAGGAATGTCCATGCGGCGGAGAAACTGCCGCGTGCTGACGAGGCTATGCCAGCACCTCTTTGGCGGGGCCACTTGGCGTCTGGCGGACGTAACGCGGCACCACGTAGCCGGGAAGCCGCGCGCGGAGCGTTGCCACGAGCGCGCGGCCCTCGGCCTCGGGCACTTCGAAGTGGGCCGCTCCGGCCACGCGGTCCAACTGGTGCAGATAATAGGGGATGATCCGCAGATCAATCAGCCGCTCGAACAAGGCCGCCAGGGTCTCGACCGAGTCGTTGACCCCGCGCAGCAGGACCGACTGGCTGAGCACCGGCACTCCGGCGTCGACTAGTTGGCCCAGCGCCCCGGCCGCGGCACCGTCGAGTTCCGCTGCATGATTCGCCTGAACCACCACCATCGCGGCAAGGCGGGTCCCCCGAAGCCACTCCGTGAGTTCCGGCCCGACCCGTTGCGGGACCACGATGGGAAGCCGGGTATGAACGCGAATCCTGCGAAGATGGGGAAGCGCCGCAAGCCGCTCTGCCAGCATCCCCAGTTCCGCGTCCGAAAGCGTAAGCGGATCGCCCCCGCTGAGGACAACCTCCCCAACCGAGGGGTCCTGGGCAAGCTGTTCAAGGGCCGGTTGCCAGTCGCCGGCCGCGGCCGAGCGGGACTGAAACGGAAAATGCCGCCGAAAGCAGTACCGGCAATGGACGCCGCAACACGAGGCTGGTAGTATTAGGGATCGGCCCGGGTACTGTTGCAGCAGACCGGGGGCGCACGCTCCGCCAACCTCACCCACCGGATCGGTGGAGAAGCCGGCGACGGAAGCTAGCTCGTCCGGGTGGGGCAGTACCTGCCGGAGTATCGGGTCCTGCGCGTCGCCGTGGCCAATACGGTCCAGCAAGGTGCGCGGCACGAGCA
>SKJM01000766.1 GCA_007122045.1 Planctomycetales bacterium
CCCCCAATCGTCCCGCAGTGCTGCCTTGCGCCGCTCCTCGAAGCGCGGGAATGTCTTGCCCATGATTTCGCAAACGGCGATGAGGCGATACCGCAAGTCCCGTGCATCCCGATACAACTCGTCGTCTATCCCCTCCAGGAACGCCGCAACGGGATCGACAGCATCTTCTGCAAAGTTTCCGAGCAGGGCATCGGCAAGCAACAGCTTCGTTTCGCTGTCCTCTTCCCTCACGGCGTCTTCTTCCAAAATTCAGTAACCCAGATGTAGGACTGGATGTCGATCATGTCACGGGGCTCCAGGTCGGCCACTTCCTTCCGGAGCACTTCCGCAAATCGCAGCAGGCACGAGTAAGTCGTCCAGTTCAGTTCCGGCCGGTAGTTGAGCCAGAAATGACGACGCTTTGCGGCCGACTTCGTGACCTGCGGCTTCAGGAAGATGTGCTCGGTCGGATGCGCCAAGAAGGGAAACATCGTGAGGACAGTCCACTTGACCGGCGACGTTTGCCTCTCGGGCAAATGCTCCAAGTCCTTGGCGAACTCCTGGAAGCGAGTCTCGAAGTCGTCTTCCCCGTAAACGAGGTCGTAAAGGCCGTTGGCGAATAGCTTCGCGGGCTTCGCTTCCTTCACCCCGTCATGCAAGGCCGCCTTTTCGTAGCGAGTCAGCATAAACCGCGTCTTGCCCTCGATCCTCACTGCACGCCGACACACTTCCCCGTACTTTTCTTCCGTGAGCAGCCGGTCGAACTCCGGCTCGTTCAGCAACTCGTGCCACGCCTCGTGGGCGGCCCATTTGTAGTCCCGCTCGTACCGGAGGTACAGCGGATCACTGAACCCGCCTGGGCACAACCGAAGGAACTTGTCTCGCGGGGTTTCAACGGACCCAATGCTCATGGCAGATTACTCCAACGTCGCCACAAAAGTGGCCGCCTCCTCGACAGAGGCCGTTTCCATCCACCGAGACATGGCGCGCTTGCGGCGAAACCGGGCCGTAAGCGTTCACGGGCCGGTGGCGCAGGCTGTTTTCTCCGCTGCATGCGAAGGGGACAGTCCCATTTTCGCGGCCGGAGCCGTTGACCCATTGGGCATATTCCCCTGTGTGCCGTGAAAATTGGGACAGTCCCCTGTGAACGGTTACAACCGGGCCGGGCAGGCCGCGCAGCTATCGGATGGCCGGGTCGGGCAGTTCCTGCTTGATGCCGCGGTCGATGGGCATTTCGTCGGGCACGGCGCCCACCTCTTCGAGCAGCCGGTTCAGCTCGGCCCGCAGCCGGCGCACCGTGCCGGCGTAGCGGGGATCGTCGATCAGGTTGTGCACCTCGTCGGGATCGGTGGCCAGGTGGAACAGGTCGGGCTTGTGGCGGTCGGGGCCGCCGTCGCCGTGCGGGTAGCGGACGTACTTCCACTCGCCGGTCCGCACCGCGCGGACGTTCGGCGTGTACGGGAACTGCTCCTCGTAGTTGTACATGTACACGTAGCTCGTGCGCCAATCGGGGTCGGGCCGCCCCGAGGCCAGCTTCTTCCACGACCGGCCGTGGATGTCGGCAATGGGCGGCACGCCGCAAATGTCAAGGATGCTCGGCACGAAGTCGACGGTGAGCACCATTTCCTCGACGACGACGGGCTGGTCGGGGGGCGTCAGGCCCGGGTAACGCACCACCAGCGGCGCGCGGATGCTCGGCTCGTGCGCGGTGCGCTTGTCGATCATGCCGTGCTCGCCGTTGAGGATGCCGTGGTCGGAGGTGAAGATGATGAGCGTGTTGTCCAACTCGCCCAATTCCTCCAGCAGCGCGTACATCCGCCCCACGCTGTCGTCGACCGACAGGATGGTGGCCCAGTAGGCGCGGACCATCTCGGCGAAGTGCTTCACGCCTTCGGGCGAGCGGTCGGGCCAGTCCTTGCGGTAGTCGAACAGCGGGCCGTAGATGCCGTGCCACGTGTCGAGCCGCTCCTGGTACCACTCGGCGTTGCTTTCGAGCTGGAAGGCGCTGGCCGGGTAGGGGACGTTCACGTGCTTGAAGGCATTCTCGTACTTCGGCTCGGGGTAGTAGAAGCTGTGCGGCGCCTTGTGGCCGATGATCAGGGCCCACGGCTTCTCGCGGTCGGTTTCCCGCAGCCACTCCTCGGCCATGTCGGTTACCACGGTGGTGTAGTAGCCTTCGACCACGCGGCGCTCGCCGCCGTGGAAGCGGAAGGTGGTGTCGAAGTACTTGCCCTGGCCCTTGTGGGTGACGAAATAGTCGAACCCGCCGCGGACGTCGTCGTTGTCCTCACCCATGTGGTACTTGCCGAGGTAGGCGGTGCGGTAGCCGGCGGCCTGGAGCGATCGGGGCCAGGTGGGCATGTCGTCGGGGTATTCCGTGAAGTTGTTGGTCACGCCGTGGGCGTGGGCGTAGAGGCCGGAGAGGATCGACGCCCGGCTGGGCGAGCAGAGCGACGTGGTGCAGAAGACGTTCTCGAAGTACACCCCCTCGTGGCCCAGCCGGTCGGTATGGGGGGTATGGATGATCGAATCGGGGTTCAGGCTCACGCAATCCCAGCGCTGGTCGTCGGTCAGGATGAACAGCACGTTGGGGCGTTCGCCGGCGCAGACCGTTGCGAGTCCGGCCGCCCCGAGGCAGGTCAGGGCGGCCAGCGCCAAGGCAATCGGACGGGTAAGCGGGGTAGCCATGGCAACGACTCCTCATAAGGGGGGGCGGTCGGTCGGCGCGGCTTCCACGGGCCGCGACGGTTTCCAAGCAGGCTCCACCCTAGCAGCGCGGGCCGGAGGTGTCCAGAGCCCGGGTGCCGCGCGTGGATCATCGGATGGTTCCGAGGCGGCAATCGCTGCAAACGGTAGTCCGTTTCCTGCTGGTGCGCCGCGCTGGGGAGGTGTTGTGCAATGATTGGTCGTCCGGGCCGGCGCGGTCAATCGTGCCGTCCCCGGGCGTGTTGGACGGCCCGGTAGATCATCAGGAACAGGCCGCTGCCGAACAACCCGGCCAGCAGGCCGACAAATGCGCCGACCACGGCGCCCAGCACGGCGTCCGCCGCAGCCAGGCCGCCGATGACGGCGCCCAGCACAAGACCGATGAAAATAGCCAGCGCCTGATACAGATTGTCCCTCAGGCGCACGTTGGGGCCCGTGACCGTGTCGGCCACCAGGTTGTACGCCTGGCGCCCGCTCATGGGCTCGCTCGGTGTTTGTTCCGGCGGCGGCTCGCTCATGCTATTCCACTCACACTTCGAGGCTCTCGCGTTCAAACTCGACCCTGGATACGCGAAAGCCGGCCCTCCGCGGCGCGTTCCATGTCAGAGACGGCCGAGACGATTGCAGCGTGCAGCGACTCGGCGCTTCGCTCGAACAGAAGCTCCATTCCTTGTTCATGCCCGCGGAGCGACACGTCGGTGCATCCCTCCTTTGCGAGCGCATCGGCGGCATCGAGAATGTCGTCGTGTGTCTTCGCGGCCGACGGTATAATGATGGAAAACCGGTAATCAGACATCGCTAATTCTCCTGCTCCTCGCCGGCGCTCCGATATGCCGAGCCTTGTGGCGCGTGGGTTCAACGCCGCATCGAACACAGCGGGGGAGATTGTTACCACAACCGCTGGATACCATATGCATCGAGAACCGAATCAACGCTCACAATTGGGATCCTCTCGGCAATCGCTTGCGAGACGATCATGCGGTCGAAAGGGTCTTTGTGGTGCATCGGCAAGGCTGAGAGCACTGCCGCATGCCGAACCTCGATCGGCACGATCATTACGTCGCTTCCTTCGATTCCTTCTTGGAAGAATGTTTCGAACGGAACTGTCAGCGGGTACTTGCCAAGGCTCACCTTGATGGCAATCTCCCAGTAACTCGCCGGGCTGAGCAGAATGCTATTGGTCGGCTCGGCAATTACTTCCAGCGCGGTTTCGCTCAACTGTGGATCGTTTGTGACGAACCACAAGAACGCGTGAGTGTCCAGAAGGAGTCTCACGGCATATACTCCTCAAAGCCTTCGAGATGTTCGTCATCTTCGACCAGCAACGTAATCATTCCCTTGCAGCGCCCCGGCTGACGCCGTTCGAGGCGACGAGGGTGCCTCACCAGTTTCGCCACGGGTTGCTGGTTCTCAGTAATGATAATCTCCTCGCCCGGCGGCAACTGATGGATCAATTCGGCCAGCTTGCCTTGGGCTTCATTGAGACTCACAGACGTTCCCATGTTCGACGGTCCTGTACTGGAGGTTGTCGATCTGCCGTATTCCGCTTGTACCTTCATCTGCAAACATCTCGCGTCACCGCAACTCGGCCCCGTGGCGCTCGCGGCAGGCGGCCACGATGCGGTCGCGCAGCTCGTCGGCCTGCTGGTTGGTCAGGGTGGCGTCGTGCGAACGGAGCACGAGGCGCATCAGGAGGCTCTTCTTGCCCGGGCCGAGCCGGTCGGGGTCGCGGTACGTGTCGGCGTATTCGAGATGCTCGAACAGCGGGCCGCAGCCCTCGCGCACCGTGGCGGCCAGGTCGGCCCAGCGGACCGACTCGTCGACGACCAGGTTCAAGTCGCGGCCGACCGGCGGGTAGGGCGATTGCGGCCGGTTGGCCGGAATGAGCGAGGCGCGCTGCACCAGCGGCGCCAGGCGCATTTCGGCCACCAGGCCCGGCCCGCGCAGCTCGAACCGCTCCCGCCCTTCGTCGCTAAGTTCTCCGACGAATGCCAGCGACTTGCCGTCCACCTCGAGCCGGCAGGCGGCCCCCGGCTCCAAGAGCGGCTCGTTCGCCGCAACCGCCTCGACGGCCAATTCCGGGGCGATGCGTTCCAGCACGGCCTCGATCACCCCCTTCACCTCGCGGAAGCTGCGCCCGCTGGTCAGCCCGAGCATGACGGCCTCCTCGGGCAGGCCGCCGTGGCGGGGCAGGTACGCGCGGGCAACCTCGAACAACTCGATTTCCGTGTTGAACAGCGCTTCGTTCGTCCGCCGCGCGGCCAGCAGGCTGGGGATGAGCGAACGGCGCAGCCGGTCGGCCCCGCGCAGCACGGGCGAGAGGGCCCGAAGCGGTTCGGCGTCGGTCCACGGGCTCCAGGCGTCCGACGCCTTTTCGTCGATCACGCTGAGCGTGACCGCTTCGTCGAACCCGCACGCGATGAGCACCTCGCGGGCGCGGGCGTGGACGCGGTCGTCGAGCGTGCGGGCCGAGGCGACCATGGGCACGCCCACGTCTTCCGGAATGGCGTCGTACCCGTCGATCCGCCCGACCTCCTCGACCAGGTCGATTTCGCGCGCCAGGTCGCGCCGCCAGCTTGGCGGGATGACCTCGACCGCGGCGGCGTCGGCCCGGGTTTCCGCCAGGCCCAGCGCGCTGAGAATCTGCCGCACCCGCTCCGGCGGGACCTCGACGCCCAGCACCCGCTCGAGTTGCGAGAAACGCAGCACGATGGGTTCGCGGGCGGGCGGCTCGCGGCCGACGTCGACCGAGCCTCGGGCAAGCTCGCCGCCGCAAAGCTCCAGAATCAACTGGCAGCAGCGGCGGCTGGCCCAGTCGACACCCTCCGGATCGATCTTCCGCTCGAACCGGTAGGAGGAGTCGCTGTGCAGATTCAGCGACCGGGCCGTATTGCGGATCGACGTGGGGTCGAACTCGGCCGCCTCGACCAGCACGTCGGTCGTCGACTCGGAAATCTCGGTCTTCGCGCCGCCCATCACGCCGCCGATGGCCACGGGCACGCGGGCGTCGGCAATGACGCACGTGTCGGGATCGAGGCGGTACTGCTTGTGATCGATCGCCTCGATCGTCTCGCCCGGCAGCGGCCGGCGCACGACAATCTGCCGCCCCCCCAGCTTGCCGTAATCGAACGTGTGCAGCGGCTGCCCGCACTCCATCAGCACGTAGTTGCTGATGTCGACCACGTTGTTGATGGGCGCCAGGCCGACGGTTTCGAGCCGGCGGGCCATCCAGCCGGGGCTGGGGCCGATCTTCACGCCGCGAATCACCCGCGCCGTGTAGCGGTAGCACAGGTCGGGGCAGTCGATGCGCACCTCGACGAGTTGCTCGACGGGCGTTTTGCCTTCGGGCGGCTCGGCGGGCGGGAGGGTGACGGAGCGGTCGAACAGGGCCCCCGCCTCGCGGGCGACGCCCAGGTGGCCCAGGCAGTCGGGCCGGTTGCTGGTCACCTCCAGGTCGATGGCCAGGTCGTCGCCCACCTCGCACGTGCCCTCATGGTTGAGGCCCGACAGCATCAGTCGCCGCTCCAATTCCTCGTGCGGCATGTCGAGCGTTATGTACTGCTTCAGCCAGTTCCAGGATACGAGCATTGAAATTGAACTTGGGCGGGTGGGAGCGGGGTTGGGTAAGAAAGGCTTCCAGTTCAACACC
>SKJM01000849.1 GCA_007122045.1 Planctomycetales bacterium
CGGAACCGGGCTGGAGCAGCTTACCGACGGCACGTGGAACGACTTCGATCCCGTGCTCATGCCCAGCGGGCGGATCGTGTTCAACAGCGAGCGGCGGGGCGGCTACCTGCGCTGCGGCCGGGTATGCCCCACCTACACGCTGTTCGACATGGCGCCCGACGGCAGCGATATCCGCTGCCTGAGCTTCCACGAAACGAACGAGTGGCACCCGAGCGTCGCCCATGACGGAATGATCATGTTCACCCGCTGGGATTACGTGGACCGGCACGGTGTTGTGGCGCATCATCCTTGGGTGATGACGCCGGACGGTTGCGACCCGCGGGCGGTCCACGGCAACTTCTCCGTCCGTTCCGCCCGGGCCGACATGCAGTTGGACATCCGCGCCATCCCGGGCTCGCACCGGTACGTGGCCACGGCGGCGCCGCACCACGGGCAGGCGTTCGGCTCGCTGGTGGTGTTCGACCCGCGCATTCCCGACGACGACGCGATGGCCCCGGTCCGCCGGTTGACGGCCGAAAGCCCGTTCCCGGAAAGCCAAGGCCCCACCGGCGCGCAGACGTTCGGCCAGGCCGCGCCGCTCAGCGAAGACTATTACCTCGTGGTGTACGACGCGGCCATGGAAGTGCCCGGCATCGGCGGCCCACGGGGGCGGTACGGGCTGTATCTGCTCGATAGCTTCGGCAACCGGGAGCTGCTGCACCGCGACCCGGAAATCGCCGCCCAGAACCCGCTACCGCTGCGGCCGCGGCCCGTGCCGCCGGTCATCCCCGAGCAGTCGGTGCGTGTGCCCGAGCACGAACCGGCGAAAGCCACCGTGGGCGTCATCGACGTGTACCGGGGCCTGCTTCCGTGGCCCGAGGGGACCGAGATCGAGGAGTTGCGGGTGTACCAGATCCTGCCGCTTTCGGTGGCCTCGGCCCGGGTTCCTCACAACACGGGCATCCAAATTCCGCAGGGCGCCGACTCGATCAACCTGGCCCGCAACGTGCTGGGCACGGTGCCGGTCGAGGCCGACGGCAGCGCCTACTTCACCGTGCCGGCGCGGCGCGAGTTGTACTTCCAGGCGCTCGACGCCGACGGGCTGGCGGTCACGTCGATGCGTTCGGCCACGCAGTTTCAGCCGGGCGAGCAGGCCATGTGCCACGGCTGCCACGAGCCGCGGCACGACACCCCCCCGCTGCCGGCCTCCATGCCGCTGGCGATGCGCCGCCCGCCCTCGCCCCTGAAGCCCGAGGCCGACGGCACCAACCCGTTCAGCTATCCCCGGCTGGTGCAGCCGGTGCTGGAGAAGCACTGCGTGGCGTGCCATCGCGACAACCCCGACGACGCCCCGCCGTTGGACAGCGGCCTGGCCGTGTACCCGGAAAAGCCGTCGTACATGAACCTGTCGACCACCTACTTCCGGTCGTACGTCAGCCTGGCGCCGAAGTACGGGTTCTACGATTACGGCGGGCGCGGGTGGAGCGACCCGAAGTGGTACCGCACCACGCCGGGCGAGTTTGGCGCCCGGGCGTCGAAGCTATACCAGCTACTTCGCGACGGGCACCACGACGTGAAGCTTTCGCCCGACGAGATGCGCCGCATAACGGTCTGGCTCGACTCCATGTCGCTCTTCTACGGCGTATACGAGAAAGAGGGCGGCGAGGCCCAGTTGCGGGGGGAGATTGCCCGGCCGACGTTGGAGTAGGGCGGAGACCAGGTCGCGTAAGCCATTGGTGGGACTGCGCAAGCCACGTCTGGCTGGTTTGCGCGCCGTCCGCTTGAAGCAGGCCCCGGCGAGCGACCGAAGTCCCACCACGGTCTTGGCTTGCCTCTCACCACCCTACCTCGTCATGAATAATCCGGGCTGGGTGCCAACATGGGGTGAACCATTGGCCAGCCCACCCCCCCCCAAAAAGGAGGCATGGTCCCTTTGACACCAGACAGCGTATCGTGTAAAGTTCAGAACGATGACGCTGCTTTATACCGATCCCTGTTTTCTGAAGCACGAGACGGGCCACCACCCGGAGCGGGCCGACCGTATCCGCCTGATCGAGCCGCAGCTTCGGGCGGAAGGGCTGTGGGACCGCTGTACCTACCGGGCGCCTGTGGCCGTTTCCCCCGAGCGGCTTGCCCGGGTGCACTCGCCCGACTACATCACCGAGATCTGGGGGGCGTGCAAGGCGGGCGGGGGGTACATCGAGGCCGATACGGTCCTCAGCCCCGGCTCTTACGACGTGGCCCTGATGGCCGCGGGCAGTTGCGCCGATGCCACCGAGCGCGTGCTCCGAGGCGAGGACCGCACGGCCATGTGCCTGGTCCGTCCGCCCGGCCACCATGCGCTGATGAACCGGGCGATGGGCTTCTGCCTGTTCAACAACATCGCGGTGGCCGCCGCCGTGGCCACCGCCGAGTTCGAACTCGACCGGGTGCTGATTGTCGATTTCGACGTTCACCACGGCAACGGTACGCAGGCCACTTTCTGGGACGACCCGAAGGTGGCTTTTTTCTCGATCCACCGCTGGCCGTACTACCCCGGCAGCGGCAGCGAAGAGGAGACCGGCGGCGGGCGCGGCGCCGGCACCACGATGAACGTACCCGTAGGATACGGCACCCCCCGCCGCGACTACCTGAAGCTCTTTTCCGACCGGCTTGAGCAGTTCGCCAGCCGGATTCGGCCGCAACTGGTGCTCGTCAGCGCCGGGTTCGATTCGCACCGGGCCGACCCGGTGGGCGACCTGGGCCTGGAAACCGAAGACTTCGAGCCCATCGCCCGCACCATCCTCGATGTCGCCGCCACCCACGCGGGCGGCAAGGTGGTGACCGTGCTCGAGGGCGGCTACCACCCGGAGATCACCGCCGAGGCAACAGCGCTGTATGTCCGTTGCCTGCTCGAGGGCGCGAAAGCGGCCTCGTAGGTCCGGCAACCGGGGTCGCCACTGCCACGCCGCGGAAGCGGGCGCCGCCCCTGTTGGAGTCCCGGCTTTAGCCGGTCGAAAAAGAAACTGCCTGAAGGCGGCGCTCCAACGCGCTCGAGTCGGTTCCTGCCCCCACGGCAATCGGGTCCACGCGGTTCTTTCCCTTTGTGCAGATTTTTCGGAATCATCGCTCTGGTTGAAAATGCAACACGGCGATCTTGATCCATCGCTCCCCAGTAGGCGTCACGACGGTCACAAGCTCGCCCACGCAGTGCCCAAAAATGGCTTGCCCGAGAGGGGCGAGGACCGAAATTCGTTTGCGGATCACATCCGCCTCCTCGGGATAGACAAGCGTGTACGTCTCCGACTCTTCGGATTCGAGGTCGATAATTTCCACCGTCGAGTGCATCGTCACGACATCGGGTGGAATATCCACTTCTGCAACTGCGAGCGCATGGTCCATTTCCATCTCGAATCGCCGGACCTGATCTCGTGGATCGAACGCTACGGCGTACGCTCTTTCGAGCATTGTACCGAGTCGTTGTCGGTCGGTATGGGTCACCAGAGTCTCCAGCTTGCTCATGGCACCATTCTCCTCATGGGTTGAAGAAAGGGATATTGGCTCGGAGATGACGTGGGAACTCTCACGATACTTCTTTCAACGAGAGGGTCGAAACCGGCTGCTGCTACGGAGCATTCGTCAACCGTTCACCTTGGAAACCGGAGATGACCGTGTTCCGACGAAACTCCGACATAGCTTCCGATGACAAGCGTGGCCCACGACCCTTGCCGCCCCGGGTTGTGTGGCAATCCTCATTATAGCGTCGACAAGAGCACGAACAATCCCACGTTGGAGCTAGGATACGTTAGCCCCTATGGTACATGCTGCGCTTCGTAGCATCGAAGCTGGGGTTCGGACGACACAAATGTAGCTCTTTCGGTGGATCACCTTGCCTTTGGAAACGAAAGGCATAGAATGAGTTGGAAAACGCACATACAAGGAGGGAATGTGATGGTCGAGTCACATCGAGCGGCTTATTGCAGGCCCAAACGCCCCGCCATAGCCGAGGCAGCCCGCGAGCGCCTGCGGCGCAGTTGTTACCGGCAACTTCGGCAGGTTACGTGCCACTTTCACGAAGGCGTGCTCATCCTTCATGGTCAGCTACCGTCCTACTATCTTAAGCAACACGCGCAGGAGGCGGTGATGGAGTTGGAGGGTGTGGAAGAGATAATTAACCACATTGAAGTGGAGTGGTAGCGGAACGGGTTTCTGAGTGGCCCACGTTCGGCAAGGCATGCAGGAGTTTGTCTGATGGCGGAAATGGAAGCGTTCGATGTGAAGCAGGTAGTCCTGCTTGACGGCTCGTTCGGTCCCCGCGAGGTTGCCGGGTTGCAGAAGGCGATTGCCCACGACCAGGTTAGTTTCCGAGCCCTGCGCAACGCGGTTGCTGAGCTTCAGAAGCGCGAGAGGCCAAGTCCTGCATGTTTGGTGCGCCTGGGAGTTTGCCTGTATTTGCTCGGGCGATACTACGGGGCGATTGAGGCCCTGCAGAGGGGCGATGGCGGGGCGCTGGCCCACTTCCACTTGGCCAAGGCCTACGCGGCCCGGCACTGCTTCGCTGAATCGATTAAGAGTTGGAAAGCCGCCAGGAAGGCCGGTTACAACGCCGACGCCTGCGGCCTGGGCAAGGCAGAGACGTTGCGCTGCACCGGAGACCCGCGCGCCGCAATGAAAGTGCTCGATTCGCTTTCCGGAGCCGTCGAGCAAACAGCCGAGTACCTCTCCCAACGGGCGGCCACTATTGCCGTCCTGGGGGGAAATTCGGGCGAGGTTATCGCCCTTTACGAACGGGCGCTCGCGGCCGACCCCGACCATCCCGCCGCGCTGTTCGGCCTTGCCGTCGAAAACGACCGCCATGGCAACGATACCGCCGCGATGGAGCTTTACAAGAAGGCCGCCAAACGGTTCCCGGCCCACGTCGGGTCCCTGCTGAACCTCGGCATTTTATACGAAGACCACGAACAGTACGATCAGGCGGCTCAGTGCTTCCAGCGCATACTGGACGTTTTCCCCGACCATCCGCGGGCAAGGCTGTTTCTGAAGGACACGCTGGCCTCCATCGATCAATACTACGACGAACAGGCGCAAAAGGAACGCGACCGGATGAGTCACGTGCTCCGTATCCCCGTGACCGATTTCGAGTTGTCGGTCCGTAGCCGGAACTGCCTCCAGAAGTTGGGCGTGACAACGCTCGGCGACCTGTGCCGGCGCACCGAGGCCGAATTGCTGGCCAGCAAGAACTTCGGCGACACAAGCCTGGTGGAAATCAGAGACATGCTCTATGCCCGGGGGCTGCATCTCGGGCAGTTCGCGCCCGAGCGGCATGCCCCCGACGTGCTCGGACCCGAACCACCTAGCCCGGAGGAACAGGCGGTACTGAACAAGCCCATCGACGACTTGGACCTTTCGGTAAGGGGCCGCAAGTGCATGATCAAACTCGGCATCAGCACACTGGCTGAGTTGGTTCGCCGGACAGGCGACGACCTGCTGGGATGCAAGAACTTCGGTGTAACCAGCTTAAACGAGGTGCGCGACAAGCTTAGGGGCTTGGGGCTCAAGCTTCGCGACGAATAGACCCGAGGCAGCGCCCCGCGAACGACGAGCCGGACTTCGCTGAGGCCTGCCGTTTGCTGGTATTTCTCACATCGAGGCGTAAGAATGACGGAAAAAGAACTGCTGGAGAAATGGAGGCGGGACCTCCGAGCCGCTTTCCCCATTTTGGGCGCGATGCGGCGACGTGCCGCCCTGCGTTCCCTCGATCTGAATCGCAACGACCCGGCGACAATTGGACTCCTGGCCGAGGCGTCCACCCTGCCGCACGCCGAGACCGCGCAGCGCGCACGTGAGATCCTTGCCCGCTACGAGCCACAACCGCTCGTCCATCCCACCGATGGCAGCGTTTTGCTCCGCGTTCCCGGCGGGACGTTCCTGGCCGGCGGGCCCGCCGACGAGGAGGGGGGCGGAACGTTCAAGGTCGACCTTCCGACATATTACCTCGCGATCACGCCCGTCACGAATTCGCAATACAAGCGGTTCGTCGACGCGACCGGCCGTCGCCCGCCGGAAATTGGCGGTGCGGGCAAGCCGGTATGGGAAGACAACAACGTTGCGCCCGGCAAGGCCGATCATCCCGTCGTTGGCGTCCCTTGGGAAGACGCCAGTGCGTATTGCCGGTGGGCTGGTTTGCGGCTCCCGACTGAGTTGGAGTGGGAAAAGGCCGCACGCGGCACAGATGGCCGCGAATATCCCTGGGGCGACGAGTGGGAGGTAAGCAAGTGCCGAAGCTGGAAGAACTGCGGCCTTCAGTCAACATGCAGCGTTTGGGCGTATCCGGAGGGATGCAGCCTGTGGGGGCATTACCA
>SKJM01000174.1 GCA_007122045.1 Planctomycetales bacterium
ACGAGTGGTTCGAGTCTACGGCAGGAATCGGCACCGGCAAGGTCGACTGGGACGACGTCCTCAAGGCCCTTGCAGGCATCGGCTACCGGGGCTCGATGACTCTGGAGCCGAATCCGGATCGGGTCACACCCGGCGGAATCCGCCGCAGCGCCGCCTACCTGCACAAACGGGTGCGGGACCTCGAACTGGACGCCCACCCGCCGCATCGGAGAAAGCCATGAAGACCACCGTTCGATTGCATTCGATTTTCCTTGCAGGAATAACGGCCCTTTGCGCGGCCGCCGCCCGGGCTGATGAACCCGCCCCCGGCCTGCTCGGCTGGTGGCGTTTCGACGAAGGGTCGGGCGTGTACTCGGCCTGCGCGGTCGACCCGGCCGGCGAGGCCGAGTTGCACAACGTGCGATGGGTCCGGGGCGACTTCGGAACCGCGTTGCGATTGACCGGCTCCGACAGCTACGCCACCCTGCCCGCACTGCCGAAGCTCGACGGTTCCGGCGAAATGACCCTGGCCGTCTGGGTGTACTGGGAGGGCACCGGGCAGTATCCGAACGAACCTGGCCATCGACGGGCCGATGTCGATCCAGGGCGTCCACGCCGCCGGCCGGCCCTGGAACGCGCGCGTCGAGGAGCAGCTTACCATCCTGGGCTGGTACGAGCGGCTGCGCCTGGCCCGGTACTTCGATGAACCGACGTTGCAGCGGTTGAGCGAACCGGGCGAGGAGTTCCGCCTGCGCCAGGGCGCCGACGGCCGGTGGCGGTTCACCCCCGCCCACCTGGCGAAGCACCGTATCAGCGCGATGGGGAACGGCTCGGAGCGATGGGCCACGGAAAACCCCTTTGCGGCGCAGCCGCTGCGCGCCCGTATCGAGGCCCTTTACAGCGTGGCGCCCTACGACGGCGAGCAGGCCGTGCCGCTGGCCGACTTCGCCGACCTCGACGCGATGACAAACCGCCGCAACGCGCCCGGCGTGACCGCGCACATTGAAGTGGACACGGAGAACGTCAAAGCGGGCGGGCGCAGCCTGCGCTTCCGCGCGGCCAACGCCGGCGATGCATCGTTCGCCGTGCGGAAACCCCGGGCGGCCAACCGGAGGGGCCGCCGGTGCTGGAGATCGAAATCCAGGTGCAACAGATTGCCGGCCGGGAGAAGGAAGGCGAAGCCGGGCAAGATGCCGCCTGGCTCGGCGAGCCGGTGCTGACCATCGGCGATGAATCGGTCCGCTTCCCCGTGCGGCTGCGCCGGGGCCGGCGGCTCGTCTGCCGCGACCAGTCCACCTGGCGCGTGCTCGACGCCGAAGGAACCGAGGTGGCCTCGGGCGAGGTGGCCGGAGCGTTTCCGGCACTTTCACCGGGGGCGAACCGAATCGGGCTTGATTTCGAGGAAAAGCCTGCAGCCGGTTTTCGCGTCCTGGTGAACGCGGTGAAGGTGTATCCGTGAGCCAACCGCACCGAACTGTAGCTGGATCTATTTGCATTGTGGCCGAAAAGGGTATGCTGAACGCTGAAGGGGCCAGGAGGCCAAGATGCGGCCCTGGACTGCTATGGCGTTGGCCGAAGAATAGCAACGACTGTGTCGACAATGGCAGCGAGTTTGGCCGGCGATAGTTTCCCCAGGACCCGCTCCATCAATGACGTGTTTGCGCAGAACAGCTTGCCCGGTCGCGCATAGCTCCTTCGCATCAGCGACCCGGATGCGAAATCCGATTCACTGATCTCGATGGCCATGGCATCACTGTACGGATTGCTTGTGATCTGGCACAGAATCCAGTCCTCGCGATCGACGCTCGCAAGCACGACCGCTGGGCGAAGCTTGGTCGCCGAAAGATCGGAGAACGGGAATCGCACCAGCACGACCGACCCTACTGAAGGTGTAACCAAGCCGCGTCCTCCTCGGGCCGGTCCCAATCGCGCGCTAGAACCTGTTGGCTGAGCAAGGCGGCCTCAGCCGTAGCCTCGTCGTCGATGATGGTGACGATAGCACGGCACGGACGGTCCAGGCAGAGGGGCTCCAACAGGCGAATCCGGCCGTCGGGATCAATGGTCGCTTCCACAGTCTTCATCATGCCACCTCTATGTGATTCCCCTATTGTACCCTATCGCATTATGCTCGTCAAGCTTCCGGTGCGCTTCCCCCAGTCGAAATCGGCCGGCAAACGGCCCTTGGGGCCTCTGTGACTGGGCCTTTTCAGGGTCGGCCCCGACCGCACGAGCGTCTCGCTCGTGCGGTGGCCCGAAACTCCGACCCCGACGCCGCCCCGTTGTTACCTCCCTGAAGCTGTCGGCGGGCCGTCCCGGGAGGCCGACCCATGAAGCCCCTCGGCACCGACTCGCCGGCTTGCATCCTTCTGCCGGAGGAGTCATAATGGGAGCATTGAGCGGTTCCCGGCGTGCGGAGCCCGCGCGAGCCGCGCCGGCCCGCCCGACCAAGAGGCTTTATCATGATTCTCCGACCCGTCACACGTTTCTTTCTTGCCGGCGTTTTCGCCGTGCTCCCGCTGGTGATCACCATTGCGGCGGTCATCTGGGTAGCCGGGTTTTTTGGACAGCTCGTGGGACCCGGCACCGTGCTGGGAGAATTCCTGCGAAGCCTGGGGCTGCAAGTGGCCACCGACAAGACGATGGCCTACGTCGTCGGCTGGGTCTTCGTGCTGGGCTCGATCTTCCTGCTCGGCGTGCTCGTCGAGACCGGGGCGCGGCGGCTGATCTTCGAGCGCCTCGACGCATTGGCCAACCACGTGCCGCTGGTCGGCGGCATCTACGGCACCGCCCGGCAACTCGTCAGCATGATGGACAAGAAAAAAAGCGCCGACTTGCAGGGAATGCGCGTGGTCTTCTGCCAGTTCGGCAAAGAAACCGGCGCGGCCTTCCTCGCCCTGCTGCCCACCCCCAAAGTATTCAGCATCGGCGGGGTCGATTACCACGCGGTGCTCATTCCGTCGGCCCCCGTGCCGGTGGGCGGAAGCCTCATCTTTGTGCCGGCGAAGTCGGTCGTCACCGCCGACCTCACGGTCGACGCCTTCATGAGCATTTACGTGTCGATGGGCGTGACCGGGCCGCAGTTTTTGCCGATGGCCGGCACGGAGGAAGAGCCCGCGCAGCCTCTCCCACGGCCATGACCCGATACGCTTCCATGGCCTGCGCCTTCGGGCTACTGATCCTCGGCGTCGCCGGCGGGGTTGTGGCGGCCGAGGCGCCGGCCGGCTGGCGGGCGGGCGTGGCCCGCCGCGACATCACCCCCTCCGAGCCCGTGCCCATGTGGGGTTACGCGGCCCGGCGAGCGGCGCTTTCCGAAGGCACGCTGGACCCCCTGCTGGCAACCGCCCTGGTGCTGGAAACCGGCGGCCGCAAACTGGCGCTGGTGAGCCTCGACCTGGGGCGCGGGCCCTCGGAGGAGTCGCTCCAGGCGATTCGGGCCCGCATCGGCGAGGAGGCCGGCATCCGGGCGTCGTTCATCGCCGGGTCGCACACCCACCACGGGCCGGTGGTGGAACTGGCCGACCGGCCCGGCCGCGGCAGGGGCCGGTTCGACGCGGTCCTCCGGTACCAGGAGCATTTGCAGGAGCAGATCGCGGCCGCCGTCATCGAAGCCGACCGCAATCGGCGGCCGGTGCGCATGGCCGTCGGCGTCGAGCCGATCGAGGGCTTCAACCGCAACCGGCACTCGGAGGTTCAACCGCCGCCGGTGGACCGCGACCTGGCGGTGATGCGGCTGGACGATCCGGACACAGGGACCCTGGCCGTCGTGGTGAACTTCGCCGCCCATCCGACCATCCTCGACAGCTCCGACATGCGTTTCTCGGCCGACTACATCGGCGCCCTCAGGGACACCGTCGAGGGGGAACTGGGCGGGCTCGTGCTCTTCCTGCAGGGGGCCGTGGGCGACATGGCGCCTGCGATGGACGGCCGCTCCGGACACGTCGAATACGGCGAAGCGCTCGGGCGCGAAGTGGTCCGCATCGCGCGCAACCTCCCCGCGCGAGACGCCGGCCCGGCGTCGTTGGCGTTTCGCGAAGAACGGCTTTCGTTCCGGGCGCGCATCGACGTGCGGAATCCGCTCGCCCGCACGGCCTTGGGGCTGACCTTCTTCCCGGAACTGGTGGCCAATTACTTCGACGAGTACGCCGAAGGCGTCCGCCCCCGGCTTTCAGTAGCGTTGCTCGATACCGACGTTGCGATGGTCGGCGTGTCGGCCGAGGTGTTCTGCGCGCACGCGATCCGGCTGAAGGAGCGGGCGCGGGTGCCGCACGTGTTCTTCTTTGGCATGTGCAACGGGTACCACCAGTACCTGCCGACCATCGAAGCGGTGGCCGAGGGCGGCTACGGCACCGAGCCGCCCGTCGCGCCCGCCGAACTCGGCGCCGGCGAGCGCGTGGCCGACACCGCGCTGATATGGATCTATGCCATGCTCGGAAGGCCGCGTCGCTCGGCCCTGGAGGGGCTGATGGGGATGGAATAACCTGCCAAGCTCCCAAGCACGCCCATCTGGAAACTGGACCGATGATTATAGCGCGAGGTGCCAGCGAGGCAAGTCGATCGCGCGATGGCCGCCGATTGCACCGGAGTAGCGACGCGTTTCGCCAGGCAGCGCCTGGCCGATTACGACAGGCAGGTCAGCCGCGGCAGCCACCATGAGTGGGGGATACACTCCGCCACGAAGTGGCACAACAGGCCGCCGCAGAGCATCATTGGCTTTCCCTCCTGAAACGTTACAAGGGTCGGGCGTCTTTACTCCGGTCGGGGTTTGCTGCTAAAAAAGCAAGAGACGCAACTTCATTGAACGGTACGAATCCACGCTTCAGGTACGTTGGGAGATTTCGACCATGAGGGGCCTGGCCTTCTGCCTCCATCTTGCCGTCGGAGTTCTCGGCCTGTTTCTCGCCCTGCCGGCAACCCGCACCGCAGCGGTCGCCCATCCGCATGACGACGTGCCGGGCGTGGTGATCCACTACAGCTCGGCGGCGTCGGGCAGGTACATCGGCTGCCCGACTATCGCCATTCTGTCCGACGGGCAATACGTGGCCTCGCACTCGTTCTTCGGCCCAAAGGCCGGGCACCGCGACCGGGCCACGACCCTGGTGTTCGGCTCCACCGACCGAGGGCACACGTGGTCGAAACGAACCAGGATCGACGGCCAGTTCTGGTCGACCTTCTTCGTCCACGACGGCTCGCTCTACATCATGGGCACCGACAAACAGTGGGGCGACGTGGTGATCCGTCGCTCCGACGACGCCGGCCGCTCCTGGACCGAGCCGGCCGATGAAGACTCCGGCCGGCTGCTGGACGACGGCCGCTACCACTCCAGCAGCGTGCCGGTCGTGGTCCACGACGGCCGGCTTTGGCGGGCGATGGAGGGGGAAGACACCTGGCCCCGGCGCGGCCCCGGCACACCGCATCCCTATTGCGCGTTCGTTATGTCCGCCCCGCTCGAAGCCGACCTGCTCCGAGCCGATAGTTGGACCCGCAGCAACTACCAGCGGTTCGACCTCGCCCGGGTGGGCAAGAAGCCGGGCGACCGCAGCGGCGGATGGCGCGAAGGGAACATCGTCATCGCGCCCGGCGGGCAGGTGATCAACTTCCTGCGGATCGACGACGCGGGGGTGGACCAGGCCGACCTGCTGCCCGTCTCGGCCGACGGCCGCAAGATCCGGATCGACGACGAGAACTGGGGGCTGATCGACTTTCCCGGCGGGCGGACGAAGTTCACCATCTACTTCGACCCGGTTTCGGCCCGCTACTGGTCGCTGGTCAACCAGCAGTCGGACCCCGACGCCGAGCGCAACGTGCTGGCCCTGGTTTCCTCGGCCGACCTGAAGCAGTGGAAGGTCCATACGATCGTGCTACGGCACCGCGACCGGCGGCATCATGCCTGGCAGTACGTCGACTGGCGGTTCGACGGCGCCGACATCGTGGCCGTTTCGCGCACCGGGTGGGGCGACTCGCACAACTTCCACGACGCCAACTACCTGACCTTCCACCGAATCGAACGGTTCCGCGAATTGACCATGGACGACGCGGCCCCCTGGCTGCCCGAGCCGCAACCGGGGGGAAGTTAAAGGGGCCAGGCGCATATATTGGCGAGTCTGGGAGGTTTTGGTAAGATTGCGTCATGCCTCGAACTGCCAGAGTCGCGCCGGGGGGGATGGTGTTCCATGTCCTGAACAGGGGTGTGGGGCGAATGCAGCTTTTTCGCGCGGACAAGGACTACGACGCCTTCCGTCGCGTGTTGGAAGAGACGTTGCGCGTTGCGCCCATGCGTATCTGTGCCTACTGCTGGCTACCCAACCATGGATCCGACTGGACGGAGCACG
>SKJM01000762.1 GCA_007122045.1 Planctomycetales bacterium
CAACCGTGTCCTGCAATCGCTCGATTCGGCCTTGGCGGCCGTGACGTTGACCGAGTTCGATGCGCGCAGCGTACCAAGCGTCATGTATACGCGGCTCAATGAGCATTACCGGCCGGCCGTGGAGCTTGCCCGATTGATTCTACGCAACACTTCATTCGAGTTGGAGCATGGCGGAGTACAGGCTTCGACGTTTCTGGTCGACATGAATCAGGTTTTCGAAGACTTCGTCGTTGTGGCGATGCGCGACTGCCTGAACACAACCGATAGCTCCTTTCCACAAGGCGCGGCCGGCAGGCAACTCCATCTCGACGCTGCCCGCCGTATCCGGCTGCGACCGGACATCTCCTGGTGGATCGGTTCGGAGTGTGTTTTCGTCGGCGACGTGAAGTACAAACGGATCGAAGACCGGGAAATCAAACATGCGGACCTGTATCAGTTGCTGGCCTACTGTGTGGCGACGCGACTTCCCGGCGGCATGCTCGTCTACGCCGCCGGCGCGGATACCGAGCCGGCAATTCACCGTGTGCCGCTTCTGGAAAGGGAACTTGAGGTCTGTACATTGGATCTGTCCGCGCCACCCAAACAGATCCTTGACCAAGTGGCGAAACTCTGCCAGCGTGTTTGGGCATGGCAGCAAAAACGATTGTCTCGATTGGCCGCCGCTCGTCTTGTGAAGCGCGCACCGTCGGGAGTTGCCAGTTTTCCAACGGCTTAGTGGCTTGCGTCGCAACATGCGCGCAGCGGGCGCGCATGTTGACAGCCCCTCTTGGGTTGCGGGCCCAGCCAGCAATGGAAAGGTACTGCCACGAGTCGCTCGTCAGCCGCCGATGCCCCTTCTCAGGCGAGGGCTTCCCGGCAGAACTCGACGCAGCGCGTCACTTCCCGCACCGCGTCGGAGCCGGGCGGAATGGGGTATTCCAACTCGATGTCGGCCGGGAACGTGAGTTGGTGTTCCTTCATGTATTGCAGGACGGGCACGATGTCGGTGTCGCCCTCGCCGAAGGGGACGTTCGGCCCGTTGTTCTTCCTGCGGTCTTTCACGTGGAGGCTGAGAATGCGGTCGTGGTGCTTCTCGATTTGCGGCAGCGACGGCTCGTTCGTTCCGGCCACGTAGTGGCCGATGTCGAGGTTGATGCCCAGGTACTCGCCGTGCGAGAGGATGGGGCCGTCGTACGTGGCCGGGTTGATCTGCGTATGATTGTGGAAGCCGATGACGATCTGGTGCCGGTCGGCGATCGGCCCGAGACGCTCCGCGGCGGCGCCGGAAATTTCGCGGGTGATGCCGCGGGCTCCGAGGGCCTTGGCCACCTCGAAATAGTAATCGATTTGCTCGTCCGACATGCCGGGGTTGCCGATGTTGCCGAACTTGACGATGTGGATGTTCACGCCGGCGTCGTTGTACAGCTTGCGGAGAGCCTTGAAGCCGGCCATCGGGTCCGCCGCGTCCCGGCCTTGCTCGCTGTTCGCATACGCCCGGGCGAACTGCTCGGCCGGCCCGCCCATCAACTCGACCGAGTTGATGCCGCACCGGACGATGTAGTCGAGCAGGTTCTCGGCCGAGCCGGGCAGGGAGCGGTAGCTGTAGGTAATCACTCCGATTTGCACGCCGCCGAACACCGAGTTCGGCTTGGCGGCGGCGAACAGCCTGCCGGGCATCATCGACGACGCGGCCAGGGCCGCCGTCCCGCCCAGAAACGACCTTCGTGACAGGCTCGACCGGGTTGTACGGCTGGATTGCATGACGCTCCTCGCAAAATGGGGGGGTGGGTTACTGCGGGCATTCGTGGAGGGTTCCACCCTCCTATGATAGCCCAGTCGGCCAAGGGGGGCAAATCCTCGCCCTTCACCTGAAGTCCCCCCCGCTTGCCGTCCGAAACCTCTAGACATGCCCCTGCGCAAAGCCAAACCGATGCGCCCTCGCCCGCCGAGGGCCCGCAGCACCGCGGAAAGCTACCTGGCGGCGTTTGTCGACTATTCGTCGGGCGAGTGCCGGCTCGCCGAAAATACGGTGGCCGCCTATCGCCGCGACATCCGGCGATTCGTCGAGTGGCTGGCCGGGCGAGCCGTGGGCGAGCTGTCGATCCGCGACCTGGCCGACTACGCCTCGTGGCTGTACGGCCAGGGCCTGGCGCCGGCCAGCATCGCCCGGCACCTGGTGTCGCTGAAGGTCTTCTTTCGCTACCTGCAACTCGAAGGCGTGCTCCAGGAGAACCTGGCGGAACTGCTGGGCAGTCAGGCCCTTTGGGAGCGGGTGCCGAGGGTGCTCAGCCCGGCCCAGGTGGAACAATTCCTCACCGCCCCGAAGCGGACCGACCCCTGCTGGCGGCGCGACCGGGCAATGCTCGAGCTGCTGTACGCCACGGGATGCCGGGCGTCGGAACTGTCGGACTTGCAGCTTGCCGACCTGCACCTGGCCGAAGGCTTCTGCCGCTGCCGGGGCAAGGGCGACAAGGAGCGGCTGGTGCCGTTGGGCCGGCAGGCGAAGGTGGCGGCGGAGGCGTACCTGGAACACGAGCGCCCCGCGCTGGCCGCCCGGGCGGGCGCCGCCGCGCCCGGCTGGGTGTTGCTCTCCTATCGGGGCCGCCGGCTGCAGCGGGAGCGGATCTGGGAGCTGGTCAAGCGGTACGCCGCGCGGGCCGGGGCGCCGGCCGACATCAGCCCGCACACGCTGCGGCACAGCTTCGCCACGCACCTGCTTTCGGGCGGGGCCGATTTGCGGCAGGTGCAGGAGATGCTCGGCCACGCCAGCATCGCGACCACGCAGGTGTACACGCACGTGGACGCCGCGCGGCTGAAGGCCGTGCACGCGCAGTTCCATCCCCGCGCGTGAGGCGTGGGGCTCACGGCCCGGCGCGGGGCGGGGCGAACTTGATTTTCTCCACCAGCGAGACGACGCGGTCTCCCTCCACGTGCCCGGATACCGCCGTGATCGCATTCATCACGTATTCGAACTGGAGGCCGTAGTCGGCGTCGATCTCGACTTCGGCGGCGTCCTGGATACTGGGTCCGGCGCCCCCGCCGACAATCTGCCGGACCTCTTGGTTCAACGCCTTGAAATTCCGCCCGAGCGGCTTTTCGCCCATCCGGATTTCGGCCAGGTGCCCCGTCCCGGTGGCCGTCAGCCGGACCTTGATGGGCGGAATTTGGAGTTCGTCGTCCGGCAGGCCCTCGCTGGGGGCGCCGATGGGCATGCGGATATTGAAGTCGCCTTCCGGCGACACGATCTTGAAGGTCATGATGAAAAAGACCAGCAACTGAAACACGATGTCGATCATCGGCGTCATCTGGAGCTGGACTTTTTCAGCGTTGCGGTCGGAATGGCGGACTTTCATCGGGCGAACCACTCACCGGGTTGTCGGGGATCGGGTTGGGGTTGGAAACGGCAGCTCATCGATCGGGGGGCCGGCGCCGGGCTGCGGCGCCGGCGTGGTTAACCGGGTCTTCGTTCGGCCTGTTTCGCGCGCAGCGCAAACCGTTCAAAGCCCGTCTTCTGGCACTCCAGGATCACCTCCTGCACCCTTCCGGCCTTGGCGCGCATGTCGGCGCGGATGACGATGGTGGCGCGGGCCACGCTCTTGCCCGGCGTGGCCTCCAGGACCTGCCGTTCCCGCCGGAGCGGCACGGGCAACTGCTCGACGGAGAACTCCTCGCCGCCGAGCAGGATGGTTCCCTCCTGGGTAAGCTGCAGGGTGATGGCGTCGGTGAGGGGTTCGTCCGGCGGCTGGGCGAGTTCGCTGATCGGCAGCCGGATGCGTTCGTTCTGGTCGGCCTCGGTGAAGTTGATCAGCACCATGAAAAACGCGATCAACTGGAACGTCATATCGATCATGGGCGTCATGTCGCCCTCGGCAAAGCCTGACCGGGTTCGAACCCGCTGCTTCTGTTTCGGCATCGCGCAACTCCAATGGACGGAACACTTACTCGGTATATCGGGAACCAAGCGGGGCTAGCTCTTCTTGCCCACGCTGGCGAAGCGGCTCATCAGGCCCTCGCTGAGGATGCCCACCTCGAGCACCAGGCGCTGCACCCGGTTGCGGATGAGGTTGTACGCCGCGATCGCGGGGATGGCGATGAACAGCCCGACCAGGGTCGTGAACAACGCCGTCGAGATCCCGGCGGCCAACTCGTCCGGCCGGGGCGCGGTGCGCGCGCGGGCGATGACGCTGAACGAGGCGATCATACCCTGCACGGTCCCGAGCAGCCCGACCATGGGGCTGATGGTGCCGATCAGCGCCATGTAGCTGAGGCGGTGTTCCATTTTCATGTTTTCTTCCTCGCCCACCTCCTGCATGGCCTCGATGGCCTGCTCGTATCCGGCGGAGAGCTTGGCCAGCCCGGCGGAGAGCACCTGGCCGAGGAACGACTCGTCGTTCTTGGCCATCTCGTACGCCTCCTGATAGCGCTTCTCGTTCAGGTGCGCCTCGAAGCCCTCGACCAGCGCGACCGGCACGACGTTCTCGCGCCGGGCCATCAGCAGGTTCATCACGAACAGGGCCACCAGGGTGAACGAGAGGCTGAGGAACACGACGCTGTACATCCATCCGAGCGACCGGAACATCCATTGCAACATGGGTTCGCCGCGGTCCGTCTCGGGCTCCGTCGCGGCGGGCTGCCGGGCGGCCGCCTCCTCGCCAACAAAATCGTCGTCTTGAGCCATGGCCGGCCTCTCGCCCATCACCGCGACGGCTGAGAACGCCCCCAAGACCATCATCAACAGGACCCAGGAGCACAAACTCGCTCCCAGCCATCCCGAAAGAAACCGATGCCGCATTTTGACCTCCACAAGTAAAGGAAACTTTGAATGGTTGGTAGGTTGTTGGTAAGTTTCGAAAATCGGGCAATTTCGATGCCTCTAGTATACCACTTCGCCCCAGGCTTCGTAAAGCACCTACACCCGTTTTTTCGCATGGTGGGGCGGTCAATTATTCCCCGCGGGTCTTCCCGGGTGCGGTCCGAATGGTCGCGGCGGCGACGATAGGGGTTCCGGATCATGGTCTTCCGCCGCGAAAACGGGACGCCCCCTTCGGCCCGCTAGTTGGCCCAGGGGCTGTTGGGGTACTGCTCCTGGAGGATTTGCCGGGCCCGGGTGGCCTCGTCCGCCCTGCCGATCTCGGTCCACAACTCGGCCAGGTGCGACAGGGCTTCGGCATGGGCCTCGCCGAGCCGGAAATACAGGGTATCGACGTGCAGGTAGGCCAGCAGCGCGTCTTGGGCCCGGCCGGCCTTCCGGTGGGCCGCTCCCAGGGCGATGTACGCGCGGGCGTGTAGTTCGACGTCTTCCGGGTCGGCCTTCATGAGGATTCCCTCGACCGCCTTGACGGCTTCGTCGGGGTCGCCGGTCAAGGCTTCGCACACGGCCTTGCCCAGCGCCGCGGCCCGCTTCTGGGCTTCGGCCAACTCGCCGTCGGCCTTCGTGGCAAGCACCGTGTCGAACGCCTGGCCGGCCTCCTTAATTCTGCCTTGGGCCAGGCGGGCGCGGCCCAGCGCCACCCCGGCCCGCATCTTGTAGTCCGCCCAAGGCGCCCCGGCAAGTCTCGCGTAATATTGCTCGGCGGCGGCGTGCTGCCCGAGGGCCACCAGCAGGTCGCCGATCACCTCGTTGGCTTCCAGGAAGCGGTAGTGCCCCTCGTTCTCTTTGGCGAACCGGATCATGTGGCTGCCGGCCTCGCGGAGGTCGAAATTTCCCTGCAGGGCGATTTGCGCGCGGCAATAGGCCGTCAGGTAGTCGATCTCCTGGTGGATCTCGCGGCGCGAGACCGTGCCGCGGTCGATCCGCTCCAGCGCCGCCAGGGCGTTTTCGTACGCCCGGTTGGCGATGTGGCCGCGGGCGGTTTGCATGCCGCCGGGCTCGTGCTGATACATGATCGACTCGATCTGGTTGACCGGGACTTGCCGCTCGACGGCCTGCACCTCGATGACCACCTGGGTGGGCGACATCTCGATAATCGGCCCCCGAAGGGTCTGACCGCCGGCGCGGATGGTGTCGTTGCCCTGGGCGGGCAGCGCGCCGATCAGCCCCAGGACGGCCAGGACGCCGACGTGGCGGAACCTCGTGAGGAATGTCATCAGGAAACTCCTTGATTCAGGGTGACTTGCGGATGATCGTTGTGTGGTGGGGCGGCCGGTCGGGTCCGGCGGCGACTAGTCGTCGATTTCGATTTCTTCCAACTCGGGCAGGCCGGTGGGCGACTCGCCCAACAGCTTCTGGATGCGTTTGAACAGTTCCTCGTACTTGCGAGCCCACTCCTCGCCTCCCATGTCGGGGTAAAGCCGCTGGATGATGAGGATGTCTTCCTTGGC
>SKJM01000164.1 GCA_007122045.1 Planctomycetales bacterium
CGTTGCGTTTCTGCAGGGCCTTGTGATCGCCGATGTCGCGGAGCACGGCCACCACGCCGCCCGCCGAAAGGTCGGCGTGGCAGCGTCCGGCCGCCCGGCCGTCGAGCTTCGTGGCGGTCACCCGGAACCAGCGGGTGTTGCCGGCGCCGTCGGGCAGTTCCACCTCCTCGCTGCGGTCGCCGGGCGTCTTGCGCCGGACCGTCGTCGTGAGAAGGTCGATCAGCTTTTCGCATCGCACCAACGGGCCCAGGGCGCGGGCTTCCGGTGTTTCGCCGGCGCCGGGAAACAGGGCTTCGGCGCTCGCGTTCGCCAGCACCACCTCCTCGTAGTCGTCGATGGCGAGGATCGGCTCGGGAAGATTCGCGAAGATGCTCCGGATTTTCTCGTATTGGGCGGTCGCCCGGCCGCATCGGATCTCCAGCGCGGCGCGGCGGTGCTCGAGGTCCTGAAGCCGGGCGTGGTACTGCCGGAAAGCCGCGCCGATCTGCTCGGCCAGGGCTTGCCAGGGATGCCCCGGCGACAGCGGTGGAACGCCGGCGAACTCCGGCACGGCCGCTCCGCCCTCGGGAGGCGGCGCGCACAGGGCCGCAACGTGCTGCTCGAACTGGCGGCGGGCGCGCCTGCCTCGAACGGTCCACACGGCGGCGATTATTCCCGCCGGAAGCCATGCCGAGGCCAGCGGCACGGCGCGCCCGGCCCAGTCGCCGGCTCCCATCGGCCAACCGGACAGCCAGGCGGCACCGAACGACAACGACGCGATCAGCGCTGCGGCGGGAAGGAGTGTGCTGGCTCGGAAATCGCTCATTCGCATCGGCCTTGAATAACGTACAACCCGTTAAACAGTAGGACAGTCCCAGGGAGTTGTCCAATAAGAATGCGACTTTTCGCGCCAGGCACGCGCCGTCGTGCCGCCGGCCAACAGGAGCAGGCACACGCCGCGGAGCCGGATGTGCGGCTCTTGCGGGTTGGGCCGCTATCCGGGATTATTCATGACAGGGTGTATACTTGCCGGGGGAATCGGGTTTGGAAACTACGTGGGTAGTTGCCAAACATCGCTCCACCGGCACAAGCCCGGATGGTGGCGGGAAGGGATTGAGCCTTGGGCGGAACTACGAACGCCGGTGAAGGCGGCAGCCCGCCCGCTCAAGGCAGTTTCCTCGGCCTGGAGATGTCCCTGTTGGGGCCGGGGACGCCGGGATCGAGAGGATGGACCGGCCCGGACGGCGCCGCCGCCTGCGGCTGGCCGCCCGGTTCCTCGAAAAGCCAGTCGGCGACGTGCGGCTCGCCAAGGGCGTGCGGCTCGACCATCGGGCACGGTTGCGAAAACGCCGCCTCGTCGCACGGCCCTCCCACCCAGATGGCGTTTCGCAAGTCGATGGCCGCCTGGTAGCCGGGCAGGAAATGAATCGCCATCTCGGCCTGTCGCAGGGCCGTTTGGCGGTCGCCGCGGGCCCAGGCGTTGCGGGCGAGGCGGTAGTAGCGCTGGGCCACGTGCCGGCGGTTGAACGGCTGCAGCCGCTCGCCCATCACCTCGTGCCGGTATTGGAACTCGGCCACCGCCCGGGCGCCCTCCCTGCCCATGTCGGGCTCGTACACGATGTGCGGCGTAATGAGCACCAGCACCTCCTGGCGTTCGGTGGTTTCCGTACTGCTGCGGAACGCGAACCCGACCAGCGGCAGGTTCCCGAGGAACGGCAACTGGCTCTTGGTCACGGCCACTTCGTCGCGCATCAGCCCGCCGATGACCACGGTCGATCCGTCGCGGACCATGACGTTGGTGGTCACTTCGGTCACCTGTTTTTCGGGAATGGTGAAGCGGCCGATCTCGCGGACCTCGCCTTTGGACAATTCCGGATGGATTTCCATGCGGATCATCCCGTCGGTCGAGATGAAAGGGCGGATGCGCAGGATCGTGCCGGTTTCCATGAACTCGATCGTCTCGGTGGCGACCGTTTCGGTCACCGTGGTGCTGACGTACCCCTTCTGATCGCCGATCTGGATGTTGGCGCGCTGCTTGTTGAGCACCAGCAGGCGGGGGCTGGCGATGACGCTGGTATCGCCGATGGACTCCAGCGCGGTGAGGAACGCGCCCAGGTTGCGGTCGAGGAAGCCGACCTTCAGCGCCCCCCGCTCGAAATCGAAGGTGGCCAGGGTCTGGGCCGGGTCGCCGACGCCGAATTTCACCTGGCCGCTGTCGCGGAGGAACTGCCAGTTGACGCCGTACTCGTCGTCCTCCTTCAGCGCCACGCTCAGGATCATCGCCTCGATGTGCACTTGGAGGGGCCGGACGTCGACCTCGGCCACCAGAGCGTCGATCTGCAGGAGCACGGTTTCGTAGTCGCGCACCACGACGGCCTCGGCGCCGGCGAACGAATCGCCGCCGACCGCCCCGCCGTCGGCCGCGATGCCGCTTTCGGCCGGGGTGGACACGCTGGACACGCCGATCCCCTCGGTCAAGAGCGGCGAAATGAGCTTCTGAAGTTCGGAGGCGGTAATGTAGTTCGGCCGGAAGATGCGCGTGGTGAGCCGGTCGAACGACTGCTCCAGCGCGACGAAATCGCTCGCCGTGCCCACGAAAACGAACCGGCCGTCCCGCTTGGCCTGGTAGCCGTTCGCCCGGAGGATCGCGTCCAGCGCGTCCTCCACGCTCACGTCGCTCAGCGTGGCGGAAACGGTCCCCTGCACCCTGGGGCTGGCGAGGATGTTGATCCGGCCGTGGGCGCCCAGCAGTTCCAGCACTCGGCGAATGTCTTCATTCTGAATGTGGATGGTCAACAGGCCGCCGCCCTCGTCGCGGATCCTGGCGTCGTTCGCCGGCGCGGGGCTCGGCGCGGTCTGCAGGTCGGGGGGGCGGGGCGCCGACCGTTCGGGTGCGAAGGGCGAGCCGCCGGAGTCGTGGAACGCCGGCGGCTCGGCCTGGGCCCCCGGCTGCCCGTCGCGGCGAAGTTCGTCCATGACCTGCTGGACGGTTTCCCGAAGCGACTCCACAGAGAACTGCTCGGCATAGGCTCGGGCGGGCGCAACCCGGTGTGACGGCATCTCCGGTAGTCGGCCGCTGACAAATGTGGGCAGGGCGAGTTGCACCACGGCCGTTCCCCCGGCATCGTCGGCTGCGGCCGGCGTCTTCTCGGGAGAGGGCGGCTCGGGGAGGTCTTCCTCGTGCCGCTCGCACGGCGACGCGGCGTCCGGCGGCCCGTCCTTCGTGGCAACGGCCGGAGTACCCGGCCCGTCTGGCGAACCTGAATCGCACGACCCCCACGAATCGTCCCAATCACCCCGCTGAACGGAGTCCATGCGCCGATCGGGGGGAGCGGGTTCATTCGGCTCGAACTCGGCCGGCTCGGCCGACCGGGGGAAAGCAAGCGCCCGGGGGACCGTTCCGGGCGTCGACCCCGCAGTGAGTCCTACCCCGATCGCCAGCGCCGCCCCGGCGGCTGCGAACGTACCAAGAAGTAAAGTGCTATGGAGTCGGTTCATCGGTCTTCCATGACGCCTCTTGCAGGTTCAACGCGAACCTCGCTCCATCCCTGGTGAGCACCACCGTGCCGGGGCGAATCTCGGCCACGTGAAAAGCGTACGACATGTCGCCCTCCCCCAGGAGAACCTCCTCGCCCACGAGATAGGTCCGCCTGTTGATCATCGCCGCGCCCCGGTCCGGCCCGGCAATCACCCCGGTCAGCGATGCCCCGAGGTCCTGGGGATGGACGGGGCGCGGAGTTGGAGGCGGCTCGGCCTCCGCTACCTCCGCTTCTTCTTCCTCTTCCTCGGCCGGCCTGGGCCGGAAAAACGGATCGCGGAAACCGCCGCCCGACCCGTGACCCGGCGACCCGTCGGGCGCGAGGTCCGCGGCCGGCCGGCTGGTTGCAGCCGGCGGTGCGATAGGTCGGGTGCGGGGGTCCTGTTCCATCCATTCCACAATCTGTTGCCACGGGTAGGCGCATGCCATCGGCTCCGAATCGGCGGCCGGAACCGCCATGGCGATTGGCGAAACGCCGCGCCATGGCCGCGCGCCCGGTTCCTCCGCTGGGCTCGCGGTCGTACGCCGGCCATGGGGCGCGAACCACCCCCACACAAGTGGTGCCCAGAACCACAAGGCAACCACGCAAAGGATCCCCAAAACGGCAGCCTTCGCGGGATGGGCAGCGACTTCGCGCCGTACCTTCCTCTTTATCTTGCCTACGTTCACAATGCCGGTTGTGCTCGGCGGCTATGCGCCGCCGGAACACGTCTCCTCTGGGTTATCGGCTAATTGGAGTTCTTTGCGTAATCCGTTTTGTCTCGATTATCGGCAAAAATCGTCAGGTCGACCCTGCACTGCACATTTTCACTGTCCGGCCGTATCTTCTCCAGGTGCACCCGCTTTACCCACACTTTCGCCGGAAGACGCTCCAAGCCGTGCAGCAATGCAAACACTTCAGCGAACGAGCCGACACACCCCAAGGAAACCGGCACCTCGCTCAAGTAAGCCCGGGCGACGACCGGCTGGGGGTCGAAGCGGACCGTTTGAACTCCCGACCGCTTTTCCACACCGTGAATGCCGGCGAACAGTTCGGAAAGCCGGGCGACCCTCGGGACGTTTTTGCGCCACTGCTCCTGGTACTGCCTGATCAGGCGAAGTTCCTCTTCCGACGCCACCAGCGCCGCACCGACGGCCTGCGCGTGGGCGAGGTGCTGCTGCTTCTGGCGGATTCGGCTGCGGAGTTCCGCCGTGGTCTGTTGCCCCGGCAGGAACACGAAAACGACATACGCAATCGAGCCCGCCGCCAACGGCAGCGTGACCCACCAATTTCCGCGTTTGAGGTTCTCCCACATCATAAAACCGCGACCGGTGGTCGCGCCGTGGTTGTTTGGGCGAGTTGGTTGTTTATATTGTTGGCGCGATCGCCGGTCGCGGCTTTATGGCGCGGCCACCGGTCGCGGCTTTATGGCGCGGCCACCGGTCGCGGTTTTATGGCGCGGCCGGCGGTCGCGGTTTGATCTGGACGGGTCGGCCCGCCCGGCTGGCCGTAGCCGGGTCGCACGACGATCGTGGCCCGAAAACGGACGTTCCGCCCATCCTCGCGTTCGACGCGCTCGATCGACTCCAGTTCGGCCTTCCGAACCAGGCTGTGGTGTCCCAGCGCGCCCAGGAAGCGGTGCAAAACCGCACTGTCGCTGGTGGCGCCCCGGACGCGCATGATCGTGGGCGCGGTGTCTGCCTGCTCCCGCAACTCGGCCAGGTCGCGTTCGGCCGCGGGGAGCGCGGCCAAGGCCTTTTCGTCCTCGTTGGGTTGGGGCCGCCGCGGCGAGGGGCGCGCAACGGCCGCCGCGCCGGTGGTAATCTCCAGTTCGCTCAACAGGATCTCGTCCGGAAGCGGCTCCAGCAGGGCGCGGAGCAGTTGGGTGCGCGGCCACGGGTGACGCAGGTAGGTCAGCAGGGTGGCCTCCGCCCGAGCTTCCTTCAGTTCCGTCTGGAGCTTCGCCAGGCGGTCGTTCGCGGCAACGGCCTGTTCATATTGCGGGGCCAGCAAATCCAGTTCGGCGCGCAGGGCGGCATGGCGGCGAAACTGCCCAACCGCGGCGACGGCCACGATGGTGGTAAACGCCAGCACCACGACGACCTGCCATGGTTTCGAGCGTTTCCGGGCCTGCCGGCGGTGGTATTGAGCGGGAAGGAAATCGATGTCGAGCATAATGGGGATCTGCAATGTATCGTCAGGCGCGAAAACCGGGTCCGGGGCTCTCTTCCGAAACGGCTCGAAGGGTGTTGGGCGCCAAGGACTCCCGACCGTTTCCGCCGTCCGATCCCCGCAGCGCGAGGCCGGCGGCCACGTCCCATTGCCCCATCCGGCCAGCCAGATTCACCGGCTGGAAGCTGCGTAGGGGGTTTCCGAGTTCGCACGGCAGCCCGAGCCGTGCCCGCAGCCATTCCAGCAGGGGATCGCTCGCCTCCCCTCCGCTAAGGACGACCTGCGAGATCGGCTGCCCGCGGAAGGTCACGCTGCAGTAGCGCACGCACATGGCCAGTTCGCCGGTCCATCGGTCGAGGGTGGGCCGCACGGCCTCCTCGATGCTGCGGGCGACCTCGGGATCGCGCTGGTCGGCGCGGCGGTCGCCGCTGTGGCGGCGGAGGGCCGCCGCGTCGGGCAGGGGCAGTTTGAGGTAGTCGGCCACGGCCTCGTCGAAGTGCCGCCCCCCGCAGTCGACGTATTTGACGAACATCGCGTGCGTACCGCTGGCGATGACCACGGCGGTGGCGGCCCCGCCCACGTGGATGAACATCC